>JARUKZ010000021.1 GCA_029688955.1 Chitinispirillales bacterium ANBcel5
ATCAAGGCCGCATTTCTATCTCCCTTCCTTCCCGCGATAATAGCCCAAGGGTCCCCCCAAACGGATCCTCCCACGCTTTCACCATTGACGCCCGGGGGTGACCCAGTCAATCGCCTTTAGCCCCATAAAAATCCTTCTATTCACATCCTAGTCCGGGCACCACAAAGCCTGCTCATATAATAAAGGGACACCCTAAAAAGACAGGGTATCCCTTTATTATACGGAGAGGCAGGGATAGGCTGCGCCGCTGCCTCACTGCCGTTCGGCGGTCGAAAGGTCCGGGCACCACAAAGCCTACTCATATAATAAAGGGACACCCTATAAAAAGATCGGGTGTCCCTTTATTATACGGAGAGGCAGGGATTCGAACCCTGGGTACCTTACGGCACAACGGTTTTCGAGACCGCCCCCTTCAACCACTCGGGCACCTCTCCTGAATATCTATTTTGCTGCCCGGTCTTTTAGCCGCCCAACGGCAGTGCTGTAACCATCATCAATCAACACTTTCCACGTCATCCTCAATTTTCATAAACTGCTCTATCGGTACTTCTTCGGGGGGACATACAGTGCACGCATCAACCGGGATGTTTTCTACTTCCCAGCGCGCCCGTGCTTCAATGGTATCCCGCAGCTCAAACAGTGGCTCCGGTGCTCGCCAGGGAGAAAGCTTTCCGGCATCATGCTTACTATTGTCATTATTATCGATAAAAAAGGAGATGGTGCCCCTTGACGCGGGCAGGGAATCGAAACTGAAAAACCCTGCAGAATCGGCTGAATAGTACTTTTGGCTGCTGTTTAAGGGGCTGTAGATCCAGATTCTGTTACTGTCGGGATCAAGACAGGGAGAACCACCATGCATCTTAAAAGCGATACTGTCTGAATGAATCGAATTGAAAGTAACGATCACTGTACTGTCGTTTTCTTCATCACCGCTATCAAGGAGATTACCGGAAAGATCCCTGACCGATGAAACCGGTAAGGTGAGAGTATATTCGGCAGATGGTTTCAGATTTCGGGTCGTTGTGAGCTCATGTGTTCTGGCTACATCATACAATAGCTTCAATCCAACCGTATCCTCAAGGGTCGAATCAATGAGCGTAAGGCCTGAGGGTTCAATCCTGACGGGTTTGCTAAACGTAAGTGATAGGGCAGGGCTTAGATCTGCCTGTTCCTGTGGTGCTGTTCTTTGGAGTACAGGGTTAACTGTGTCAGGGCGTGTTACACCATTAAATCGTACAGAATCTTCAACTTGTCCATAGGAATAGGTAAGCTGATACGCTGCGTTGGTGAGCGAATCCTTTAGTTTGATGATGAAATTCTTCTTATCCTGCATCATATATACCGACTCTATCGCTATCTCCTCTATTGATGAATCGGTGGCCGTTTGGATTTTAAAGCTGGGCTGATAGCTTTGGGTATTAAAGGGGCGGTTCCATGCGCCCTGAATAATTGAGGTGGAAAGAGCGGTGACAGAGGGAATCTGTGCAGATGCTGTATCTGAAGAGACAGGAAAGAGCAGGTGATAGGGTTGCGTATCGTTGGATAGATAGATTATTGAATCAACCGGAGCGTAGGTTTTCTGCTCAGGAATAAGCCTGCCTGTGTTGTTTCTGTCCTCAAAAGCCAAAAGTCTGTATGAACCGGACTGCAGGTGAGACAGTGAGAACCGGCCCGCACTGTCGGCCTGGGTCAGGTAGTCAGGGGCAGAGAAGAAGAGTGAATCGTGCCATTCTTCATTGACCCTAAACAGTCCAATTTTGGGGAAGGTTCCCCAAACATTTGGTTCGATGATACACCCTGAAACCGTGGCACTGTCCAGTTGTGCGCCGGTTGAGAAGATGAGGTTGTAGGCGTTGGAGAGATTATTGCCTCGGATACACCGAAGGGTATTGTTGATTACTACATGATAGGTTGTAGAATCTTTGAGCGGCTCGGGTAAAGCGATCTCTAATCTCTGACGGTTGGTATTTACTCTGATGTTTTCTGAAAGGGGTGGATAGATCGAAACGCTTCGGGGCGCACTTGCCGGGGCGATCCATTTGGAAAAATCGATGTGTATCGTTTTGAGCTCACCTACGGCAGTTTGTCCCTGAGCCGGGTAGGTGGAAATGATTACCGGTGGTGTAAGGTCTTCGGGACCACCACCCGGGGCACTCTGATGGGCACAGGAGACGATTAAAAGCGTACATAGAAGGAGAAATCTAAGAAAAAAAGAGATCACAGGGTTCAATTTTTAGGTCCTTTAAAGGTTATGGAATAAAAAGAGAAAAATACTGTCAGGGATAGTTATATTCAAGGAAACGGGATCTTTAAGCTTTTTAATGAATCCCTTTGAGAATAAGTGCTGGTGTAAACAGAGCCGATTTTTCATACAGATTTTTTGTTACCAGTAACCCTGTTATATTTTGTACATAAGTACCTTTGCTTGTATTTAAAACGAAACAAGAAGCAGTGATCTATGGCATGGTGGTGATGTTCGATCCCGAAATGCAAAAAAATTTAATTCTGATGTTGTCTTTGGGTGCGTTCAGTAAAAGAAATGAAACAGAATACTCAATCTCCAAAAAAACTAAAGGGGAGTATAGATGAGACAGGAGTTTGATTTCACGGTAACCAGACTTGGTGAGTGTCGTTACAAATCACCTGTGATGCTTTCAAAGAGAATTGGTGATTTGGTGGCCAATTATGTCAGAGATGATGAGTATTTGATATTCGATACCACCATTCATCCCGGTGAGACAATAACCTTTAAAAAAGAGCAGCTTATTGAGAAGGCCGGGCCCAGAGAGCATATCTATTTTGATCCAACGGCGGTACATGCTGCGATAGTTACCTGTGGAGGGTTGTGTCCCGGGCTAAATGATGTAATACGTTCGATTGTGATGTCGTTGTGGTATCAGTATGGTGTGCGCAGAATATCGGGGGTGCGTTATGGTTACCGGGGGTTTATGCCAGAGTACAGTGATCCCTTCATGGAGCTGACTCCCGAGAAGGTGAGCTACATTCACCGTATGGGCGGGACAATCCTTGGCTCATCACGGGGGCATGGTCAAAGAACCGGTGAAATAGTGGATTCTCTTGAGAGAAACGGTATCAACATGCTTTTTACCATAGGGGGGGACGGAACCCAGAAAGGGTCTTTGAGTATTGCAGAGGAGGCCCGGCGCAGAGGACTCGAGATCTCCATAATGGGGATTCCAAAGACTATCGACAATGATCTGAGCTTTATACAAAAGTCGTTTGGATTTGAAACTGCAGTGAGTGAAGCAGTAAAAGCGGTTCATGGCGCGCATGTTGAGGCCTATGATGCCCCAAACGGGGTGGGGCTGGTTAAATTGATGGGCAGGGAGTCTGGTTTTATCTCCGCATACACCGCTTTGGCTTCAAATGATGTGAACTTTGTACTTATTCCGGAAGTGCCGTTTGACCTTGAAGGCGAAAAGGGACTGTTAAATCAGATAAGAAATCGCCTCGAAAGGAGGAGCCATGCACTTATTGTGGTTGCTGAGGGGGCAGGGCAGGATCATCTTAAAGCTGCTACTCAAAAGGATGCTTCGGGGAACATAAAGCTGGGTGATATAGGGGTATTTTTAAAGGATAGGATCAAGGGGTATTTTGATACCCTTGGGTGGGATATTAATCTTAAGTACATAGACCCAAGCTATATAATTCGCAGCACACCGGCAAATCCCATCGACTCTGTTTATTGCACCCGGCTTGGTACCAATGCTGTTCATGCAGCGATGGCCGGTAGAAGCGAGATGCTCATAAGTCTGGTCAATAATAACTTTGTGCATATACCTATCACTCTGGCCGTTGCTGAGCGAAATCGGATAGATCCGGAAAGTCCGTTGTGGCGTGATGTGATAGAAACAACCGGCCAACCACCGTTGATGAAAAACGTTAGCTGAATCAGAGTAATCAAAAACACTTTCGGAGGATATGGGTGAAAAAATCCGGGGTACTAAAACTATTTAAACCTTTGCTATCACTGCTGGTTAAGGCAGGATCTGTTTTTCTTACTGCGTTACTCATTTTCAGAAAAAGAGAGAAATTACGAACCTTTTTCAGTCACAGGAATGTAATAGTTGCAAGCATGTACGGGATTCTTGTTTTTCTGATAGCATTTTGTTTCAGAATCATTTTGGCTCTTAACTGGATTCTTCAGCAGGCTGCAGGGCGTTAGGATACTCTGCACCTATTGGTAGTGATTTGAGAGATTAGAAAAAGGTTGTACACTATCTCTATTCCCTGAGTATAATGTA
This sequence comes from Chitinispirillales bacterium ANBcel5, assembly GCA_029688955.1. Lineage (NCBI taxonomy): Bacteria > Pseudomonadati > Fibrobacterota > Chitinispirillia > Chitinispirillales > Chitinispirillaceae > Cellulosispirillum > Cellulosispirillum alkaliphilum. The sequence goes on from JARUKZ010000021.1 coordinate 4,266, forward strand.
GTATAGGTACTTTTATGGAGTATTGAACAGGTGTAATACGTTTAATCTGAAACGAGAATCAGAAGATGCATACAGAACAGTTACGACCAAAGCGGAAGTCTCAAAGCGATCCGTTTGCCTCTTTTGAACCGGTTAAATGGAGGGTAACGCGGCACGGGGATGCTGCCTTGGGCGATGAAATCTACTCTCTTAAGCGTAACCATGGAATCCCGGGCGCTTATAAGCTTCATAACCTCAATGACGCGATAAATGATGATCGTAACCCGTTTGAAAAAGTGCTGGTAGAGTATCTGATAAATGATTGCAGGTATGAGGTTTTTACCGTTTCTGATCTGCTTAATTCTCCCTATCCTTTCGATAAAGCTGCTTCAGGTAATATACTGGGTGAAATTGCAGAGAGGATCGCCCGCAGAATCACCAAGTATTTTCTTAAGCACTGGAGCAAAAAGGGACGTACCGGAGGGATCTTTGACAAAAGCTTTGACCCTCAAAACAGAGATGATTTCATTGTTGCAAATACCGATAACTATGTTTTAAAGATTCAGCACTACCCTAATCTCATTATTCTGAGATGTTCGGGAAGGGGAAAGTATGGGTACGAGAACATAAAGGAGTTGGATGGTTTTTTCGATTACAGGTATATGGGGCAGCGTCACATCCTTGTTCTGGAGAGTAAGCTTGAAAAGATAAATGTAAACTGTGATGACCTGACAAACAATCTGTTTTCACCGTTGGCTCAATTGTTTCCTGAAGCAAAATTTTCGTATGTGTTATTTACCGACAGACATTCTGTTTTAACCAGAAATTGTCCTTGTAAGCGTCAAATTAAGCATATGCCATTAAAGATCTACGAGCACCTAAAAGCCCATGGAATCGGTACTCTGTTTTTCACTTTCAATGAAACACGGGATGACTTCGAGCGTATAAAGGATTTTTTAATCACTCAGTACAGAGCTATCATGAACCTTGGAGTGACTTTCAGGGGGAAAACCGTACTTACGGACAGAGAGCTTATGGTTTTTGATGGAGGGGAGACACCACACATAAAGCTGCTTAAAGATTTGGAAACGGGTATGTGGAGAGAGGTGCCACTACGTCATAAACGCTGACAGGCCTAATGAAACAACTTTTTTCTGTACCGCTGTCTTCTGTTTATCAAGAACCAACTTTCCCAAAAAAGGTATCAAGGGTGTGGATCAGAATTCTAAGATCAAGATTGTTTCGCTTCATAAAAACCATATCAGAAAGATTAAGGTCCTGATTGTACTTTGCTTCAGAATCCAAAGGGACAAGAAAAATTTTCAGGGTTTTATCACTCTCTTCATCACTTAAATCATCTTCATAGAGCATTATCTCCGGTGGCAGGCCTTTTTGCGGGATTGAAATGATTACTTTTGCATCGGTTTTAGATTCGGGCAGCTTTGCTGTCACTTTCACATCAAAACCGTTGCTGCGCAGGGCCGTTACTACCGGATGAAAAACCCTGGTGTCCTGATATACCACAAGAACCTGATGAGGTTTGTCATTTTCATGCACTGGAAGATTTCTGCTGAAGTGGAGATTCATAAACTGACAGAATTTTTTGACCTCATTAAAAACCGCGTGAATGAATCGTTCGGTCGGGCCAACATTTAACTTCAGAGCTCGTGTGATTTCCGTTGGAACCTCCTCAATCACTTCATCACAACTATGGCCGATTCCTATGGCTTTTGCAAGGATATTAGCAACAAACACCGAACTCTGTATCAGGCGCTCTTCACTACTTGAACTTTGGAGAATTCTGTCGCTTTCGTGATGATTCAATATCGCTCCGGTGATAATTGAGGGAAGATTCCACTTTGTTGTAAGGTAATGTCCAAGCTGTGCGTGTGTAAAACCCATCAGGCGCTCTTCTGTGCGGCAAAAAGGACCAAAGCAGGAGATGGTTTCATCAAGGAGACGGGGAAAAACGTCTTCGAAGTTATTGTCAATAGGAATTTTACCCAAATCATGCAGCAGTCCGGAAATAAAGGCATATTCTGGTTTCCTGAATTTGCACTCTACACTTAGCCTTTCTGCTATCAGTGCTACAGCAAGGGAATGAAGCCAGAATTCCCTGCGCTCAAATCCACTCAGTTTATGAACCCCAGGCGTAAGATTGATAAGCGTCAAGCAAGCCATTATATTTCTTGTTTCTCTGAAACCAAGTCGCACAACGGCATCTTTTATATGGTTGATACGCCCGTGCCTGCCTGCGTAAAATACTGTGTTTACCACCTTTAACACTGCAGATGATACTGCCGGATCACTTGAAATGCACTTGCCAAGTTCACCGCAGCAGCTCTTATTTGATTCAAGAATTTCAAATGCTTTAACCACGGTAAAGGGAAATGCCCATTGTTTGTGGATAAGAGAGTCTATCTCTTCAAGTTTTTGAGATGCCGGTATGGAGAGATCAAAGATCCGCGCGGCTATCCCTCTATTTGTGTCTGGTAGCGCGTTTTTTGTTGCGGTATCCTTAGGCTCATCAGATGGAGCAAGCACCTTTACTGACTCCAAAAAGTCCGAAAAAGAAAAGGGGTAGCCAATGGTGCAGATTCTTTTTTGAGGAAAGAGTAAATTTTCGTGCTCAAGCTCTGCAATACATTGAATTATGAATTGGTGGGGGTTTTTAGGCAGTATTACAAGTATAGCGATATCCTGAGTTCTCTGAGATTTGCGTAATCGCCTGGTAAGAATGATATCTGCAGGATTTCCTTCAGCCAGATCTGCCACTACGAGGTCTGGCAATATCTGCGTGGCTTTGAAAGTTGCAAGAAACGATGTTGATGCCTGAATTACACGATAATTACATTGAACCAGACCGACTGAGAGGATCTCTCTGACCTTTTCCCGGCAGGAAAAAAGAAGAACCAGCGGACCATCATTGCTGCCCCCAAGGACACCTGGTACTCTTTTTTCGTTCACTCTATGCTCCAATGCGGCTTTTTGTTTACCATCTATTATACCACCACTTTCTACATTATTCAATCTTTGGGTGCTAGTGATCGGTGAGAAGGCGAAGGTGGTTTGGGGCAAGTTTGGGGGGAGAAGGCACGCCTGTGGGGGGGGGTTGTTTAATAATGTCTGGGGAGAGTTATTAAGTCATGGCTGGGGAGAGTTATTAAGTCATGCCTGGGGAGAGTTATTAAGTCATGGCTGGGGAGAGTTATTAAGTCATGGCTGGGGCAAGTTGTTAAGTCATGCCTGGGGCAGGTTATTAAGTTATGGCTGGGGAGAGTTATTAAGTCATGCCCGGGGAGAGTTATTAAGTCATGCCCGGGGCAGGTTATTAAGTCACGCCCGGGGCAGGTTATTAAGTTATGCCGCGGGCAGGTTATTAAGTTATGGCTGGGGAGAGTTATTAAGTTATGGCTGGGGAGAGTTATTAAGTCATGGCTGGGGCAGGTTATTAAGTTATGCCTGGGGCAGGTTATTAAGTTATGGCTGGGGAGAGTTATTAAGTCATGGCCGGGGAGAGTTATTAAGTCATGCCTGGGGCAGGTTATTAAGTTATGCCTGGGGCAGGTTATTAAGTTATGCCTGGGGCAGGTTATTAAGTCATGCCTGGGAGAGTTATTAAGTCATGCCTGGGAGAGTTATTAAGTCACGCCTGGGGCAAGTTATTAAGTCACGCCTGGGGCAAGTTATTAAGTCACGCCTGGGGAGAGTTATCAAGTCACGCCTGGGGAGAGTTATCAAGTCACGCCTGGGGAGAGTTATCAAGTCACGCCTGGGGAGAGTTATCAAGTCTGCCCTGAAGTATACCTCAATTGACTCAATATCTATCCTTCTTAAAAAACTATTTGCAAACATAGTAAAAGGGGGTTATATTTAGAGTATCTTTTATCGATAAAAAAATAACGATTGAGTGTGCTGCTATCCAGGCGGATTGGCAATCTGCTCTGTGTCTGTTTAAAAACAGTACAAGCTTAAAAAGCGGAGAACATAATCAGAGATGGAAAAAGAAAAAATGTGCAGTATTGATATAACTATTTGCATGGGCAGCTCCTGTTATTCCAGGGGTAATGGGAAAAACTATGAGGTGATCAGGGAGTTTTTTGCTGAAAAGGGTATTGAAGAAGAGGTGAAAATTAAGGGATGCCGGTGTGGTGGACAATGTATGAATGGGCCAAATATATGGGTTAATGGTGAACATTATTCAAACATTGACCGGGGAAGTGTACTGGATATTCTCGATTACAGTCTCACTAAAGCTACTAATGGAGAGTAATATGCATTATTTAAACCCCATATACAGCGAAGAGACGCACTGCAGGGACTGTTACAAGTGTATAAGGGAATGTCCGGTGAAGGCTATCAGGGTTGTAAATGGTGAAGCAGAGGTGATACCCGAATCCTGTATTTTGTGTGGTCATTGCGTGGATGCCTGTCCTGTAGGGGCCAAAAAGGTAAGGGATGATCTGCGTCGCTCTATTCACTTAACAAAAAGAAAGAAAAAAAGCATACTTTCCCTTGCTCCATCGTTTGCGGGTGAATTCACCAATACAACTACAGGGCAGCTTATACATGCAATAAAGCGTCTGGGGTTTTATGGCGTAAGTGAAACAGCACTGGGGGCACAGGAGGTCTCTTACGCAGTTGGTGATATGATTAATAAAGAGAGCGGGCTCATCCTTTCCTCTGCATGTCCAGCTGCAGTAGATCTTATCACTAAGCATTTGACCAAATTTTCGCAATATATATCACCTGTTTTATCGCCGCTTCTTGCTCACAGTATCATGCTTCGTCACCTGTATGGACAGGAGCTCGGTATTGTATTCGCAGGGCCCTGTATTGCAAAAAAGCAAGAAGCGGATAAATTCTCTGATTTACTTGATATTGCAATAACTTTTGAGGATCTTAAAAAGTGGTTCGATGCCAACGGAATCAGGTCATCAGAGCAGGAGTGTGATGAAACAGATGTTTTCATTCCACGAAGTGCTCAAAACGGATCGGTCTATCCGGTTGAGGGTGGTATGATTTCAACAATCAGGAACAGAGTGCGGGATAGTGATGCGGTATACCTGACATTATCGGGGGTGAGTAACATTCGCACTGCACTTGAGACGCTCGATGATAAACTTACAGGTCGAAAGATGTTTGTTGAGCTACTTGCGTGTGAGAATGGATGTGTAGCCGGACCGAAAGCAACCAACAGGGCCACAATCGATTCCCGCCTGTCTGTTCTTGATTATGCATCCACTAAATCAGAATCATGTACGGGGGATTTTCGGGAAAAAATTGGTTACACTTTTGGTGCAAAACAGATTGCTGCGAGTAATGTGACACATGAACAAATTTGTGATACTCTTGCATCTGTAGGTAAATCAAATCCTGAAGATGAGCTAAACTGCGGATCTTGTGGATACGGCACTTGCAGGGAATTTGCCATTGCTATGATAGAAAAAAAAGCTGAGCAGTGCATGTGTGTTTCCTTTATGAGATCACTTGCTCAGAAAAAAGCAAATGCACTCTTAAAAACTATTCCCTATGGGGTTGTGATAGTAGATAGAGAGCTTAGAATTATTGAGTGTAATGATAATTTTGCAAAGGCTCTGGGTGATGATGTGTGTGATGTATTTAAAATTTGTCCGGGGCTTCGTAATGCTGATCTTAAGAAAGTTTTACCATTTCATGGTTTGTTTTCGCAGGTTCTGACAACGGGTAATGATATAACGCAACATTTTGTGAAAACTCAGGAGAAAACGTTTGCACTTACGATTTTTACCGTCGAGCTTCATCAGGTCGCCGGTGCTTTGATACGTGATGCCACAAAAACTGAATTACGACGGGAACAAATAATAGAAAAAGCACAGGAAGTGATTCGCAATACCTCTGCTACGGCGCAGGAGATCGCCTTTTTGATGGGTAAGAATGCAGCACAATCGGAGAAAATTTTAAACTCTTTAACTGAAAGTTTCTCCTGAGGTGCAAAATGATACAAAACCAGGAAGTGTTTATTGAGATTGGTAGTCTACATTATTCAAAGCACAAAAAAAAAGCATCGGGAGATGTTCAACTTACAAGAAAACTTGAGCAGGGAAGGGTGGTGTCGATTCTTTGCGACGGGCTTGGAAGCGGTGTAGAGGCAAACGTATTGGCCAGTTTTACTGCTTCTATGGGGCTTGAATACATGGCCTCTGATCTTAAAATAAAGCGGGCCGCTGAGATCATTATGGATGCGTTGCCCCTGTGTCCTTCACGCAAAATAAGTTACTCAACATTCAGTATTGCGGATGTAAGTCTTGCTGGTGAGATGCGTATCATTGGTCATGGCAATCCACCATTTCTTTTCTTTAGAGGAGCACAAGCCATAGAGCGTGAGCAGACCGAACTTTTAAGGCCACGGTGGAAAAACAGATCACTTCATTATGCCCGTTTTGGTGTAGAAGTAGGTGACAGATTAATAATGATGTCTGATGGAGTAACGCAGTCGGGAATGGGGAGTGACAGCTGGCCAATGGGCTTTGGGATAGAGCGGGTGAATATAATTGTAGAAGAAGCTGTGCGTAAGAACAGGGAAATCTCTGCAGATGAGCTTGCAGAGATAATCTGCAATGTCGCTCTTGCCAATGATGGAAACAGGGCCGGTGATGATATCTCCTGTACCGTTATTTATATGAGAAATCCAAGGCGAATGCGTGTGCTTACGGGACCACCGTTTGATCCTAAAAGAGATCAGGAGTATGCATCACTTATAAAGAATTTTTCTGGAAAATGTGTGTTGTGTGGAGGTACTACTTCCACTATCGTTGAGCGGGAACTTGGACTTGAAGCAGTGATGGATTTCTCATACATGGATCCGGTTGTACCAGCGGTTTCCCATATGAAAGGTGTTGATTTAATCACCGAAGGTTGTATCACACTCAGTAATCTTGCCGGCCTGCTTGAAAAAGGTGAGCGGGGAGGGCGAAAAAACGGAGCTACAATGCTTAGAGATCTGATGTTGAGCTGCGATATAATCGACTTTTATGTGGGTACCAGAGTCAATCAGTCTCACCAGGATCCGGCTTTACCTATAGAACTTGACATAAGAAGGAATGTGATAAAAAAAATAGCGTCTCTGCTTGAAACTAAATATCTTAAAGAAACCACAGTCCGATATTATTAGAAAGAGAAAAATATGGAAAAGGCAATTGTAAAGGTATGTCTGGGAACAACATGTCACCTGATGGGATCATCACATCTTCAGACTCTTGAACAGGACCTCCCTGAGCACCTGGCTACCAGAACTACTGTCAAGTGGTCGCGTTGTCTGGGGCTTTGCAAGGATGATAATTACGGAAAAGCGCCTTACGTGATAGTAGGTGATAAAGTCATAAGCGAAGCAACAATTTTTAAAATTGTTGATGCACTTGAAGCTGTGCTTAACTGAAAATAGGTGGGGTAAAAGATGCAGTATGATAATAACGCTACACGTACCAGAAGAACTATCTTAGTTCGTATCGCCCGCCTCTTCATGGAGGATAAGCTGGAGGGGTTAGCTGATAGGATACCACTTGAGATGAGACCCAAAGGGAGCAGTTCATTTAGATGCTGTGTATATAAAGACAGAGCGTTAATTAAATACAGAATTATGGCAGCTCTTGGTTTCAGTATGGATGAAGAAACTGATGAGCTTGAAAAGCTTGAAAGCTACAGCATCCGGAGTATAAAAAGAGCGGCGGCACCCCAAGGCGAACCGCTGCTTCTTCTCGATGAAGCATGCAGTGCCTGTGTAAAGAGCAAATATTTTGTGACAAATGCTTGCAGGGGTTGTATGGCGCGTCCCTGTATGTTAAACTGCCCCAAAAAAGCTATCGCAATAGATGAAAAGGGGCAGGCGGTTATAAATAGCTCAAAATGTGTTAACTGTGGAATATGCATGAAAGTATGCCCATACCATGCGATCATTAGAATCCCTGTTCCGTGTGAAGAAGCCTGTCCTACAGGGGCAATTGTAAAAGATGGTGAAGGAAGAGCTCAGATAGATTTCGATAAGTGTATCTATTGCGGAAAATGTATGCGTCAGTGCCCGTTTGGAGCGATTATGGAGCGCTCACAAATGATAGATGTGTTAAAAGCGTTAAAGAGCAAAAAGCGGGTAGTGGCAATAATTGCGCCCGCTTCTGCCGCACAATTTGTAGCAGGATATCCACAGGTAGTTACAGCTCTAAAAACGCTTGGCTTTGAAGATGTACTTGAGGTTGCATCCGGTGCGCTCACCACAGCAAAGATGGAAGCTGCTGAATTTGAGCAGCGTATCTCTGAAGGCGCTTCCTTTATGACAAGTTCATGCTGCCCATCATTTGTTATGGCTGTAGAGAAGCATGTGCCTAAATTAAAGGAAAAAGTATCTCATACCCCAACTCCAATGCATTTCACTGCAGAGGCAATAAAGAAGGAGGATTCAGATACAGTGGTGGTGTTTGTCGGGCCATGTGTAGCAAAGAGAAAAGAAGCAGAGAATGATCCACTGGTTGATTATGTGCTGACCAGTGAAGAGATTGCTTCCATGATGGCTGCGGCACAGTTAGATGTTTCACAGTGTGATGAAGACCTTTGCTACCAGCAGGCGGATCCAAGTGGGCGTAGGTTTCCTCTGATTGGTGGTGTAACAAATGCGGTGGCAGCGCAAATGGAAAGCCCTGAAACTGTAGAAAGAGTGTTAATTGACGGCTTAAGTAGAAAATCAATGAAAATACTTAAAATGTATGCAAGTAAGGGGATCCCCGGGAACTTTCTGGAAGCAATGGCCTGTGAGCGGGGATGTATTAATGGACCTTGTACAACCGAAAATGTCGCACCTGCAACTGCCAGAATAAAAAATATGGCCGATTCTTTAATCAGTACCCCTTGAAGAGCGCCGTAAGCAGTAGATTAGTAAAAGAACTTCTTCTGTGAGAAATCAGGACAGTGTTGGTTAAAGCCATTACTACTGTCCTGATTTTGTGGCTTAAAGATTGCGGCAAAGTGTTTCTTACCAGATAAAGAAGGGCTCTAACCAGTTCAGTTCTGCGTGTATCCTTTAGGTCATCATAAATGCCCGTCTCGCTGATAGGTGACCGAATATGGTTTTATTGATAGCATAAGAATAGGTTTTTTTTCTACTATTGGGGACAATGAGAGGTTTTTTGAATAGTCCCAACTATTGTATTCTTGGGAAATACTATCTTAAAACCTTAACATCCCCCAAAAAAAGAGCATACTAGCACAAAGTAGATCAACTCCTTAGAATAGGAAAAGCTAAATACTGCTCGGGAGTAAAACCGCTTAAACAGTGGTAAGTATTAGGTTTGCTAAATTCTAGATTAAAAACTAAGTCTGTTTCTTTTCAATTTTGCCGGTGACTATTCACTTTTAGAGCGTATGTTAGTATTTTTCTTTGAGTTACTGTTCAAAATTGTTTAAACAGGGTATAATAGGTTAAAGGAAGTTTTTTCAGAAAAAAAGAAATATGTTAATTGAGTTACTATATCAGCATACAGGTATTTTCCTTCTAAACAGTCGTTTGTTCGCCACCAGTATGGCGACCTTGATCTCATTTATTTTGGCGATTCTTCTATTTCCTAAATATATACGGTTTTTGCAGAAATTTCAGGTTTCATCGGAATTTGAAAAAGGCTCAGGTGGCCCGGTGATGCCAGCAGGTGTTCTTTTCATGTTTATAATCGTCTTTACTACTTTAGTTGCAGTAAGGATGAACAGTTATGTGATTTCGGCACTTATAATTTATGTCTTTTTCAGCATCATTGGTGCAGTTGATGACATAGCAAAGGTAATAAATCAGAGAAAAATTGCTAAGGGATTGATATCAAAACAGGATTATCAATACAAGGCAGACGGGATATCTGCCGGGTTGCGATTGTTTCTTTATATGACTATATCGTTACTGGTAGCTATGGCTGCGTACAAATATATCCCCAATATTAATGGTGATATTAATCTGCCCTTCATTAGCATAGTGAAGCGATTCCCATCATTGCCTTTTTGGCTTTTTATACCCTTTATGACATTTACCATAGCAATTTTTGCCAATGGAGTAAATTTCACCGATGGTTTTGATACTCTTGCAACGGTTCCTTCAATATGCTGTTTTGTTTTTGTGGGAATTATCTCTTTTATTTCCAGTAACAGTATCTGGAGTAATTACCTTCTTATACCCCATATTGTTGGGCTTCAGGAGATATTACCTCTTATCGGTGCGGTAATTGGAACACTTCTGGCTTATTTGTGGTTTAATTCACCACCTTCTACGATTATAATGGGTGATTCTGGTTCTGTTGGGTTAGGTGGATTAATCGGTATTCTCTTTATTTTCACCAAAGCTGGCTTTTACCTGCCGCTTGTAGGATTTATCTTTTTTATGGAATTTGCTTCCGTAGCTATTCAGATCGGATACTTTAAACTAACGGGTAAGCGAGTGTTTCTTATGGCACCGATACACCACCATTTTCAGATAATGATGCGTAAAAGCGGGCTCTATAAAGGCGAATTTCAGATAAAATCGAAAATAGCCTGGCGCTTTCATATCCTCTCAGTTGTTTGCCTTGTTTTAGGGCTGGCTCTCTTTTTAAAGATTAGGTAAGAAATGATATGCTTATTACAGGGATAGAAGGGCTTAACAATATGGTAACGGATCGTAGTTACAACTATCCCTCTCCCTCCGGAACTGAGATGATACTGGCTGCAGGACGCTTTGCTGGTATCAATCCCGGAAGCACGGTACTGGATTTCGGTAGTGCATTCGGTGAGGGGCCATGCGTTTTAGCGTCGCACTTTAGATGCAAAGTTATGGCATTTGAAACTGCATATGATAAACTCTCCAGTGCCATTACCTTATCGGTTAATAGAACTGTAAGCCATTTGATCGATTATCATAACGAAGATCTGCTTAAATCGCCTCCCGAAGAAAATCTCTTTGATTTGGCCATAATTGAAGGGGGTTCGTTAAAAAGCAGGATTGCAGAGCCATTGTTTATAAAAATGTGGGATTTGCTCCAGGATAGGGGGTGGTTTTCTTTTAGTGCGCCTGTTTTGCTTCAGCAATCCTTACCACCCAAACTTCTCTCTGTGTATGAAGCTGAAGGGTTACTGGTGGCCAATGAAGAGGAATTACGGGATCTTGCCCATCGCTGTGGTTTTGATGTACAATTCACTGCCCTTATTCCAAGAAGCGGATGGGATAACTACTTTGCGCACCTTGCTATGCACCTTGAAGATTCTTCCGGATATTACGCAGATTCGCAGAAAAAAATGGCATCACACAACCAAATAGATCTATTTTACAGGCTTGATGCTTTCAGGTATATTGGCTACCTCTTCTGCATTACCAGAAAAAGAGATTGATATTTTCGGGAATTTACCATCAACCTTTTTAATATTATTTGAGCTTTGTTGTTTCACATAAAATATTTTTTTTACCACTTCATAATATTCGATGAAGTTGAGAAAAAGAGCTAATTTGTAGAGAAGGGGTACTACAAGGAGGATAGATGGAGAAGTGTTCGTGTAATTCCGGACTTGAGTATAAAGATTGTTGTGAACCATGTATAAAGGGAACGGGACCAGCCCAGACTGCAGAAGCGATAATAAGGGCACGGTATACAGCTTATGTAAGAGGGGCTGTGGATTTTATCCTTTCCTCAACCCATCCTGACAGGCGCAGTGAGTGTGATGAAAAAGCTATCAAAGAATGGTCAGCTAATTCTCAGTGGGAGGGACTAAAAATCATCTCCACTAGTAAGGGAGGGGTAAATGATGAGGAAGGTGAAGTAGAGTTTATTGCAAGTTTTTCCGAAAACAGGATCAAAAAGGACCTGCATGAAACAGGCATGTTTAAACGTATCGATGGAGCCTGGTACTATTTAGATGGCAAAATTCACCCCCAAAAACCCTTTATTCGCAAGGAATCTAAAGTTATGCGCAATGATCCTTGTACTTGTGGCAGTGGAAAAAAATTCAAGAAGTGCTGTATGGTGGAATAAAAAAAGGGCCTCTGAAACCAGGGCCCTTTAAAAGCTAAAAAATGTGGTGCATTTCTTATGCTGGTTTGATAGCATCCGTTGGGCAGGAATCAACACAAGCACCGCAGTCAGAACATTTTTCTGCATCAATTGTATAAACATCATCTCCTTCAGCGATTGCGTCTACCGGGCATTCGGGAAGGCATGAGCCGCAAGCGAGACATTCATCTGTGATTTTATGAGACATAACTCCTCCTGTGAAAAAAATCGATATGGTACAAGAAATTTATTTTCCAACAACACAATTATAATATTCGCACCTCCTTCTCAACCAGTCCTTTTGAAAAAAAAACAAAAAAGAACTGAGTAATTGAGTGATGGTAAAAGTGAGAATCATTCTCATGCACAGTATCACTAACAAAAGCGATGAAAACAGAAGGTTACTGCGGTGTTCAAATTGTATATTAATGGGCTTGGTTAATTATTGTAAGTCGGATATGATTTTGACAGAAAGAGATTATGGAAAAACAGTATAATCCAAAACAGGTTGAAGATAAGTGGTATAAAAACTGGATGGAAGCGGGCTACTTTCACGCTGATGAAAAGAGTGATAGGCCCAGATACTCAATTGTAATACCCCCGCCTAACGTTACAGGTGTGTTGCACATGGGTCATGCTCTTAATAATACTATTCAGGATATTCTTATCCGTTATAAGCGGATGAGTGGTTTTGAGGCATTATGGATGCCGGGTACAGATCATGCTGGTATAGCAACCCAGAATGTGGTTGAGAAGCGTTTAGCCAAAAGTGGAAAGAGCAGATATGATCTTGGCAGGGAAGCTTTTTTAAATGAGGTGTGGAAGTGGAAGGATGAGTATCACAAAACAATATCTACCCAGCTTAAAAAGCTTGGGTCATCCTGTGACTGGGCACGTGAGCGTTTCACCATGGATGAGGGCCTTTCTCTTGCGGTTCGCCGGGTTTTTGTAAAACTGTACGAGGAAGGTTTGGTCTACAGGGGCAAATATATTATTAACTGGTGCCCAAGGTGTAAAACTGCTCTTTCTGATGAAGAGGCAGAGCATAAGGAACTCAATGGTAAGCTATATCACTTTCGCTATCCCTTCTCTGATGGATCGGGTTATGTGACTGTTGCTACAACCAGACCTGAGACTATGCTGGGAGATACGGCCGTTGCGGTGAATCCAACAGACCAGCGGTATAAAGACTTACTGAAAAAGTTGATTAAACTGCCTCTTGTGAACAGAGAGATACCACTAATAACCGATGAGTTTGTTGACAGTGAATTTGGAACAGGGGCAGTAAAGGTTACTCCCGCTCATGATCCAAATGACTTTGCCATGGGTCAGAGACACTCTCTTGAGCCTGTCGTTATAATGGATGAGACAGGACATATGACCGGGCCTATTCCGGAGAAGTATATCGGTATGGATCGTTTTGCCTGCAGAAAGGCAATTGTTGAAGATCTGGATGCTTTGGGGCTTTTGGAAAAGGTTGAGGATCATTCTCATTCGGTAGGCCACTGCTACCGGTGCCATACGGTTGTTGAGCCTTATTATTCTGATCAGTGGTTTGTAAAAATGAAACCATTGGCTCAGCCGGCACTAAAAGCTGCTTATGAGGATAAAATACGGTTCTATCCCCAGCGCTGGAAAAAAACGTATATCGAGTGGATGGAAAACATAAGAGACTGGTGTATATCCCGTCAGATTTGGTGGGGACATAGAATACCGGTCTGGTATTGTGAGTGTGGTGAAATAATTGTTGCGGAAAATACACCTGAAGTGTGTTCAAAGTGTAAATCTTCCTCTTTGCAGCAGGATGAAGATGTTCTTGATACATGGTTTTCATCCTGGCTTTGGCCTTTTTCAACAATGGGCTGGCCGGAAGATAGTGAATTGATGGACAAGTTTTACCCTACAGATACTTTGGCCACAGCACCTGAAATTCTATTTTTCTGGGTTGCACGTATGGTTATGGCGGGCGTTCATTTTACAGGGAAGCTTCCCTTTACAGATATAATTTTACATGGAACCGTCAGGGATAAGAGTGGCAGGAAAATGAGTAAGTCTCTTGGTAACTCCATAGATCCTCTTGAAATTATTCCGGTATATGGTGCTGATGCTCTTAGGTTTTCGATGATTATGATAACAGCACAGGGTGCTGATGTTTACCTTGGTAAGGATACTTTTGATATTGGAAGAAACTTTGCAAACAAGCTGTGGAACGCTTCAAGGTTTCTTCTTGGAACCGTAAGCGAAAAGATAAATTTTAACTCACTTCCTGCAAAAAACAGGCTAAAGGCTGAGGATCTATGGATTTTAAGCAGACTTCAGCAGCTAACTGAATCAATGAATGATGCGATTAGCTCTTTTAGATTCAACGAATCCTGCCATCTTATGTATGATTTTACCTGGCATGAGTTCTGTGACTGGTATATAGAGGCTAAAAAGGCAGATCTTTATCAAGATGAAGATTCGCAAAGAAGAGAAGACGCAATAGCTGTATCAACCTATGTACTCTCTTCTGTCTTAAAACTTCTTCATCCGATCATGCCTTTTATTACTGAGGAGATATGGTCTTATATACAGCAAAAGATCGACTTTCCCGAAATAATTGATCAAACTTCAATAATGGTATCAAACTACCCGAAACCAAAGAAAGAACTATTGGATGAATCGGTAACAGAAAAGTTTGATTTACTTCGGGAGGTCATTACTGCTCTTCGTACGATTCGGTCCGAAAACAATGTACCACCGGACAAAATAGGTACAGCAGTTATCGTTCCTTCAGATAAACAGAGTGAAGAATGGTTAAAGTCACAAACATCACTTATAAACCAGTTTGTAAAACTTTCAGATACAGTGGTGAGCAGTGATGCTTCAAAGCCGGACTTTGCTGGCTCCGCAGTTGTGCTTGGCAATCAGGTCTATATAAGCCTTGAAGGGCTTATAGACAGGGAGGTTGAGATAGAAAGACTTACAAAAGAGATGAAAAGAATTCGCTCTCTTGTTGAAAATACAGAAAGGCGCCTTTCAAATGAAAAATTTATTTCAAAGGCACCTTCCCATGTTGTAGAAAAAGAGAAAGAAAAGCTGGATGGATTAAAGCTTAACCTTGAGAAGCTTGAAAAAGATCTCACAGAATATTCAAAATAACATCTACTCAGTTATTTTTACCTTTTTGGAGGCAGGGGATCTTCTATTCACCTGCCTCTAAACTATTTCTCGATAAAAACTATATAACACTCCAAACTACCTTAAATATGCCCAAGTTCAAAAGCGAATCGCGTCTTCTTTATTTTAATGCACTCTTTGATCTTAACCTTGGTGAGCACAAAACGGAGAGATTAAAGAGGGCAACAGATGAAATGAGTTTGCTTTTCCTTCCCTTTGGGAGAGAAAATGATTCGGTTATTATAAAGGTCGGTATTGAGGATCATTACTTAGACTACCTTAAGGAGTGTGGGTTAACTGTCCCTCAGATAGCAAACAAAAAAACTATAACCGGCGAAAAAACTATTGGTGAACCCTGGGGCTGGGATAAGGATGCGGTAGCTACTTTTAGTTCCATGGGGGCTCTTAGGGCCGGTCCATCTTTAGAAAGTGTAAAGATGGTAAACTCACGTAGTTTTTGTAATGCGTTATCTCTGGATCTAAACTGTGGAGTTCCTGGCTCAAAGTTTATCAGTAATTATGTTCAGTTTCAAAATCTGATAAAACGTGGTGCACAAAACTTTCCTGCAGTAATTAAACCTGCATTTGGAAGTAGCGGGTATGGTTTTGTTCATCTAAAGACTCCTGTCATTAATAAGGAATTGTCTTTAAGGCTGGAGAAAATGATAAATAAGGGTGGGGCAATAATAGAGCCATGGTACAGAAGAGTGGCTGACATTTCAAGTACTTTTGAGATAGACAGTGCAGGGGCTGTTATAAGGAAAAATCATTATCAGTGCTCTGTAAACTCAAAAGGTACTTTCAGTGGAGTATATTTGCCGCCTCAAGGTTATGAATGCTACGAAGAGTATGAACTTCAGTTATCTGAAATTGTAGACAAGGTTTCATCCAGACTTTTTAATGCAGGTTATTTTGGCCCTGCAGGTATAGATTCCTTTATATATAAAAGGGATGATGATGAGGAACAACTTGCTGCTGTTATAGAGATTAATGCCCGCCATGTGATAAGTGATATAGCCAGGAGCATTCAAGAGAAAGTAGCTTCCCACAAGCATTGTTTTTTCAGACTTGCAAGCAGTAAGAAGGTAATATTACCCGAAAATTATCCTGAGCTTATTAAGAAACTCGGTCAGTTGTCATACTCTCCTGTAAATAAAAAAGGGGTCATTGTTATAACACCACTGAGGGTTGGTACGAAAAATATGATTCAGCCTTTCAGGAGTGCGTTTTTTCTCTGCGCAGATTCCAAAGATGATCTTTTCAGGCTTGACTCAAAAGTCATAAAACTATTATCACGCGCTTAGTTTCAATAAATACCCGTTCTGATTTTTTAGGGACATTAGTTATATTTAACGATATACTTTTAGCTGAACCAGGTACTTGAAACCATGGAGATGGTAAGAAACAATGGCTATTAAGAGTATTATTTCAGATATGGATGGTGTTATTTATAGAGGAAAAGAGCTTGTTCCCGGGGCACTTGAATTCGTTGCTCAGTTACTTGAAACCAGAACACCGTTTCTTTTTTTGACTAATAATTCAGAGCAGACACCACTTGATTTAAAGCGAAAGCTTGAAGGATTTGGAATACATGGGGTTGAGGAGAGAAACTTTATCACCTCAGCAATGGCCACTGCAGAGTTTTTGAAGCAGCAAAAACCGGCAGGTACAGCGTATGTTTTGGGTGGTGGTGGTATCATAAGTGAGCTTTACAAAGCAGGGTTTTCTATCACTGAGACTAATCCTGATTATGTTGTGGTTGGTAAAACCAGAACGCTAAACTATGACATGCTTAAAAAATCGATCTCTTTAATAATGAATGGAGCAAAATTCATTGGAACGAATCCCGATGTAATAGATCCTGCAGAAACAGGGTTTGAGCCTGCGTGCGGAAGCTTTCTGGCCGCTATAGAGATTGCTACCGCAAAGAGTCCTTATGTCATAGGAAAGCCTAACTCTTTGATGATGACTATAGCATTAAAGCAGCTTGGGGTACTTGCCAACGAGACTCTCATGATAGGGGACAGGATGGATACTGACATAGTTGCTGGAATGGAGGCAGGCATGAAAACCTGTTTGGTGTTATCTGGAGTGAGCGATGAGGCAAAGATAAGTGAATTTCCCTATAAACCAGATTATGTATATAAAAATGTAGGAGAACTACAACTCAACAGGTTGGATTAATATGGAGATATCGATTCCCACACTTTTACGTATAAAGCCAAATGCGCTTCATAAGATTGGTAAATACCTGCGCAAAGAAAATTTTACGCGTATAGCCATATTTTACGGTACAGGGCTTAAGGAAATTTTTAATGTGCAGCTAACTATTTCATTTGAGTCTTCTGAAATATCGGTATTACATCAGGAAACGGTAGCAACAAATGAAGTAGAATCGATTTATAAGAGTGCGTATAAAATCCCTGACAGAGTACAGGCAATTATTGCTATTGGTGGAGGAAAGGCTATAGACTATTGTAAATATGTTGCTTTTATTCTTCAGTTGCCCATAATAAGTGTTCCAACGTCTATATCAAACGATGGGTTTGCTTCTCCAGGGGCTTCTCTTCTTATCAATGGAAGGAGAAAGTCGCAAAAAGCAAAGATCCCTTATGGGGTAGTTATAGATACCGAAGTAATACGTAAGTCACCTGATATGTTTACCTACTCTGGAATCGGAGACCTGCTCTCCAAATACACAGCAATATACGACTGGAAACTAGCGTTTAGAGTTAATCAGGTACCGGTAAATGACTTTGCTGTTCTCATTTCAAGTAATGCGGTAGAAATACTTGTAAATTACAAAAATAAAAATGTGAAAGATCTTGAGTTTTTAAGAATGATATGCGGCAGTCTTGTTATGAGCGGTATTGCAATGGAAGTAAGTGGTTCAAGCAGACCTGCAAGCGGAAGTGAACATTTAATTTCTCACGCTTACGATATGGTTGCAAAAAAACCATCACTTCATGGAATTCAGGTTGGTGTTGCTACCTACGCAGTCAGTTGGCTTCAAAACAATAAGGCACATAACACCATAAAAGAAGTTATGGAGCAGACCGGTTTTGTTGAGTATGTTTCTAATAACCCACTGAACAGAGATGATTTCATTGAAGCGATCCTTCAGGCACCGACCATTAAGGATAACTATTACACTATACTTTCCGAAAAGAAAAACATCGATCTTTTAATTGATTATGTGAACAATGATTCGTATTTGGGGCAATTTTTAAAATAGGAGTTTTTGGTAACAACCATTCTCAAATAGGATAAATGAGAATGGTTGCTTTTAGTAAGGTTAATTTAATCTTGAGTCCTGAATGATAAGATCGACTCTGCGATTCTTTGCCCTGCCTTCTTCTGTTGAATTGTCTGCTACAGGCCTGTGAAATGCATGGCCAACATAGTCAAGTCGGCTTTCATCAACACCCTGTGTTACTAAAAACACTTTCACATTTTGTGCTCTTTCTTCTGAGAGTTTTTGATTGAATTCTTCGCTTCCAACATTATCAGTATGTCCTTCAACGATAACATCGATATCCCTGTATATTGCAAGGATTCCGGCGATTCTCGCCAGGTTGGTCTTAAGGTTGGATGTAAGGGTCGATTCACCAGTATCAAAGAGTATATCAGACATGGAAATGATGGTCCCCCGGGCATCCTCTCTGACGTCGATAAGTTCGCTTTGCAGCTCAGAAAATCGTTGCTGGGCTTCTTCCATTAATTTTTGAGCAGCTTCGCGTTCCTCATCAAGTAGTCTTTGTGTTTCTTCCAACTGATCCCTAAGGTGATAGGCTCGACTTCTTTCGAGGCCATTAATAGTTTCGTGCAAATTATGAAGATGGATCAGCAGGGAATCTTTGATATATTCAACAGAATCGGCTCTGTATAGATTTGTAGCCGTTTGCATCTCTATCAACGCTATTTGAGTAAGTAGTGAGCAGATATCAAAAGCAGAATGGGCGCTAAAGCTAAGTGAGTCTTCTTTAAAGAGATGTTGGGCAGATTCTATTGAAGAGAGCGCTCTGTTAAGAGTGGGAATAAGAGTTTCTGATCCCAGGTTGGTTAGTTGAGAGTGATTATCTTTCAGGTCTGAGCGAAAACTTTCAAGTTTTTGGGTTCTGCTAAGGGGCACAGGGGTACTTGGATTTTGCTCTTCTTCCCACACACTTTGGGCTGAATTGTTAGCCAATAAGGGTAAGGCAAAACAAAGAGCTATATAAATAGTGAGTTTTAAGTTCATGGATTCCTCGACTTTCTAATATCAGAGAGAATTTGTTCATACATTTCGACCTTTTGCTCTGCATTGTTTTTTCCGTCGATGGTTTTATTGAGTTTGGTTCGGCTGGCGAAAAACTCTTCTCGTACCAGAGTCAGATGATATCGTGCAGCTGCCATATTGGCGTGCATAATAGCGCTTTTATCTTCACCTTCTGAGGATAGCCGCTGCGCTATCGAAAGAAGTGAATCTGCCTCACTGATACTTGGATCCTGGATATTTCTCCTGCTACACTCTTCCTTAAGCAGGACTGCTTCGCTAATGGCAGTGTTTCTGATAAAAAAGAAATTTGGGCCTCCACAGGAGAAGACAAAAAATGCTATGATTATAAGAATCAATGACCTTGTTAGTTTGATCATAAAAACTCCTTAGAGCGGCAATGGAACGAAGAACACAGTACTGAACCATAAAATAGTATTGTTCACTATATAAATAATATAGAATGAGAGAAAAAAATAACGATAAAAAGAATAAAACACTAAAGAGAGCAGGTAGTACTCGGTTTTGTTTTCTGTAGTGAACGTATTTTATTTAAATTCTTTGATTGCACAAGATAATGAGGTAGTTTAAAAACACCTCCGAAATTAGTTAGACGCTTAAATTGGAAAGGTATATACTGTGCTGGATTTTTTTACACTCCAAACAGCCTCTAGTGTTCCTACAGTGATGACGGTTTTTTACACCCTTATCCTCGCTATAGTACTATCGACAGCTATAGGTATTACCTATGTAAAAACATTCAAGGGGCTGTCTTATTCAAAAAACTATGTTCAGGCTTTGATTTTAAGCTCTGTTGTTGCGGCAATTATCATGCAGTCGATAGGAGACAGTCTTGCACGAGGCCTTGGTATGATTGGGGCTTTGGCAATTATTCGGTTTCGAACTAATTTCAAGGATCCAAGGGATATAATTTTCATGTTTGCTGCTCTTTCGGCGGGTATTTCAAGCGGTGTTTACTCCTATGCAGTAGGGGTATTTGGAACGATTATGTTTTGTGCACTTAGCTTTGTTCTCTATTATTCACCAGTCGGTCAGGCAGGTTTTTTTGATGGAATGCTGCGTTTTAATGTATCTGTGAATTCAAAAGATAAGGTTCATATTGAAAAGTATTTAAAAGAGCACTGCAGGCATTTTGCGCTCATTACTTTACGTGAAATGGCGCAGGGGCTTAGGTTTGATTATGCTTATCATGTTAAATTGAAAGATGTAAAAAATCGTGCATCCCTTCTTGAATCTCTTCGCACCGTTGATACCATCGAAGGGGTCAGTCTTATGCTTCAAGAATCTACTATTGAACTTTAATTTGTGAAAATAGAAAAGGTGTGGTTGATCAAGGTATGAGAAATCTTTATTTATTATTTATAGCTGGTGTAATTCTTCTGTTTATAATATCTGTATCATTGAATCGTGAAGTGGTTTTTTTCTATGGGGTTGCTGATTCAAGAGAGATTGTTGTCAATAGAGAGAAGCCGGTAGAGATTGGTGCAATCCATGTAGTGCCTGGGCAGAGTGTGATGGTCGGAGAGATCATGGTTGAGCTGCACAGAACAGATCTTGAGATGCGTATAAAAGAGATCGGCTACAGGCTTAAGGAGCTCAAAGCACAGAGAGAAGCAGATTCTTCCTATGCCCTGTCTCAGGTTCGTCAGCTGAGAGCACAACGAGCAGCAAGGGTAAACAGTATCAATTCTGAAATTCAGGAACTAATGGCAACCTATACATTTAATACAGAGCTGACCTCTGAGCTTAAGAGTATACGTCCGGTACTTGCTGAAAATCCAAGAAATACAGGTATTATGCAGCTTCGCATTGATAACCTTAATAAGGCATTAAATTTAGTGAATAATGAGTATAACTTACGTATAGCTCATTACAATGGTTTATCACAAGAGCCTATCTTTATGCAGATAAGAAGTCTTGAAGAGGAGATAAAATATCTTGAAAAGGAGAGGGAAAAACTTTTAATTACTGCTCCTATAGAGGGCATTGTAGGCGAGGTAAATTTCATAAGCGGTGAAAAGGTTGCTCCATTTAGTCCCGTTATGACCCTGCATACCAAAGCGCCTTCTTATGTCAGTGGTTTTATATATGAGAATAATCATAACGAGATAAAAGTTGGTGATAGCGTTGATGTGAAATCGATTGCGGATAAAAGAAATATTATTAAGGGTGAAGTTGTGGGTGTTGGATCAAGAATAGTGGAATTTCCCGAGCGGCTTAGGAGAAGACCAGATGTGAAACTTTGGGGAAGGGAGGTTCAGATTCGTATTCCGGATAGTAACCACCTACTCTTAGGTGAAAAGGTTTTTATCTCTTCATCCGGTTCAGGTCTCTTAAACTGGTGGTAAAAAGGATTATACAAATTGTGTTAGGAAAGAAAATGGTTAAGGTTTTAGTGGTAATCATAACTTTTGCCTGGTCTAAGGGATATTCAGATCCTATTCCAATTAATGCGTTTCTGTCTACAGTAAGAAATGATTATAACCTTGAATCTCAAAAAGAAGGAATATCGTTTCTGGAAAGCTCGCCAGTTAGGGCCTCTATACTGGATAACGTTGAGTTTAGAATAGATGACAGGGCACTTTTTTCTGATCAGAAATCATTTCCTGAACGGCTGCGTTATTCTTTACGATTAAGACCTACAGGAATCCGTAATGCATTTGCTGCACGCCAAGTACATAATACACTGCTTGATTACAATGTTCACAGAAAGAAAATAGTTGTTAACCAATTATTAAAAGAAAGATATATGCTTATTTTTGAGCTTCTGTATCAAAGAGCTCGCCTTGAAAACTATCTGAGATTATCAGATCTATATCAGGACAGAATTCGAATTCTTAAAAGAAAAATTAATTACATAGATTTTGACTATAACGCTCTTATAAAATCTGAAAGAGAGTATACAGATGTACAATTATCTATCGTGGAGCAGCGCAGTAAAATAGAACTAATAGAGAACAAAATTCGCAACCTTTTCCCGGGTGCGATTCAAATTGAGTTTGATACCACTAATATAGTAAGTATCGAAACAGTGTACGAAATGATGAGCGGATCTTCTATTCACATTGATTCCACTAATATGTATCTTATGGAAAGTAGATTAAAACTTCGCTCTGAGGAAAACAGGTATCGTTATGAAAGTGGATCAAACAAGCCACATATACGATTCATTGAATTTACCTTTGCCCAGGATCACTTTCATGATCAATTAGATAACAGAAGGGCAGATCAAACATATGATTTCTCTAACGCATTTCAACTTGAAGTTGGCCTATCCTTTCCTACCGGAGGGCCAAACAGATTAACTGAAAATCGAAGAAAAATGGCACTAATCAGTGAAAGAAACCGGTATGGAGAGATTAAAAAAGCTCTTGAAGACAGGGTCTCGGACTTGAAAGCAGATGTAAAATCTCTCTTGGCTCAGTATACTATTCTCACAAGGAGAAACGAGGAAATAGCAGCCGAATCATCTCTAAGGCATTTTACGCGTTTTGAGGGTGAGAATCCTATATATCTGCTACAAATTAAGGAAAGCATAATTAAGAATGAAATACAAGTAGAAAATTTAAAGTATCGTATCTTTAAAATGTTTATCGAAACTATGGACCTTACCGGTAAACTTTCTGAAAAACCATTGAGAAATGTAATTTCTGTAAACCAGGAGCTGATACCATGAATCAGGATCCAATTGCTCCGGTATTGTGCAGATATGAGCTTAAGTTTGTTATACATGAATCTCTGATAGAGCCTATCTCCAGGTTTGTTTCATGTTATTGTTCTTTGGATAAGTATTCGGAGATAAAAAGCGATAATTTTTACATGATTAACAGCTTGTACCTGGATACGCCCGATTACCTGTTTTTAAGACGTAGAATAGCCGATGAAGACGGCAGATATAATATGAGAGTAAGAATGTACTCCGAAGACCCTGCAGACTTAAATTTTCTTGAAATTAAATACAAAACCGGAAGTATTTTGAAAAAAATCAGAGCAAAAATACATGGCAACGACTGGCCAGCCGTAATTCTTGATCCTTCGTATGAACCGGATCTGGCACTTGGAATACAGGAATCGGAAAACGCGGATAAATTTATACGCCTTGCTATAACAAACAATATAGAACCTAAAGTGATCATAAGATACAGAAGAAAAGCCTATATTTCAGACTATGATGACTATGCCAGAGTGACTTTTGATAGAGAAATACGTTGTGCTGTTCCTCATAACTGGGGTACCGTACCTCAACCCGGTTCACTTCATTACCTAGATCATGAAAATCTTTTTGCAGATGATTCTAATGTCGTTCTTGAGCTGAAGTGTTATACTAACAGTGTACCACTGTGGATGATCGACCTTATAAGAACATTTGATCTCCACAGATGCAGTTTTTCAAAGTACCTTTCCGGTATCAGGGAAGCAAATACATTGATTGATTATGACTGTAATGATAGAAAATCTATTTTAGTGTAAAGAGAGGAGGGTGCCTTGTGGGGTTGAAAAAATCAGATAATTTAATTGTTAGCTTTCTGTTTTGCTTCCTGTTGGTATTTGCGGCTTCCGGCGCAAACGTTATTGTTTCAGAAATTCACTATCACCCACTTGAAGGTGATCCTGATGTAGACAGAAATGATTATGAGTTCATAGAAATCTACAATCGAGGTTCATCACCAATATGTCTTACCGGGGTTGCTTTTACCGATGGGATCGGAGGGGGATTTCAGGAAGGAGACACTCTCCACCCTGAGGAGTTTCGTGTTCTTGCAAGTGATTTAGATCTGTTTAGAGAACGCTATGGTTTCGATGCTGACGGTGTCTTTGAGAGACGGTTAAGTAACAGTGGTGAGCGGGTAACACTGGAAGATACCCTGAGAGGTGAAGAACTTTTTTCCGTCAGATACAGAACACACCATCCCTGGCCTGTAATTGCAGATGGTTCAGGACACTCGCTGGTTCCTGTAAATATGTACTCCGAAGAAGATCCCGATGATCCCTTATGGTGGAGGGCATCAGCAGAGGTACATGGATCACCGGGAAGAGAAGATCCTGAAGCCATGCAGATTGACCCTATTTACATTAATGAGGTTCTTGCCACTACTAGTTATCCTGAAGTGGATTGGGTGGAGATCTATAACCCCAATGAATTTCCTGTGGATATAAGCTACTGGTTTATTACTGATCAAAAACGCAGGCCCAGGCGGTATCAGATTCCCGCAGGTACAATCATTGAGGCCCATGGCTACATGATTTTTGATGAATATGATTTTGAAGACGGTGCAGATCCATTCGCTTATAGCAGAAATGGTGAAGAACCCTATATCTTTTCCGGAAATGAAGCCGGTGAGCTTACAGGCTACAGCCATGGCTTTGAATATGGACCTATTGAGGAGTTTGTTACCTACGGACGTTATGTTACTTCCACAGGACAAGAGCACTTTGTACCTATGGCTGAACCTACTCCAGGAGCCCCAAACAGTGCCCCAAGAAGCGGCCCTCTTGTTATCACCGAACTCCACTACCAGACACAGGCAGGTGTGCGCTATATTGAGATCAGGAATATTAGCAATGAAGCTGTGCGATTGTATAATCCCGATAGTCCCGAAGACACCTGGCGGGTAAGCGGGGTAGGGAGTTTTGAATTTCCTGATATGACGGTTGCTTCAATAGGGCAGATTATTTATCTGGTAGATGAGGTGGTTGATACCACTACCTTTAGAGTGCTTTATAATATTCCCGATGATGCTATGGTGTTCAATTTTGAAGGAACACTTTCCAGAAATGGAGAACTAATACGTATAAGAAAGCCGATAGAGAATGATGATGGTGATGTTTATCGTCAGCTGATAGATGCTGTAGACTACCAAACAGAGGACCCCTGGCCGGTAGTCGAGGACAACTGGTCAATAGTTCGAATCGATCCTACAGCCTATGGTAATGACCCAATAAACTGGGAAGCCAGGCCTGGTCGGGGCAGCTCTGCTTCTGTTGCACGCAGAAACGTCTTCTCCGGCGCAAGTATGTTAGGAGCTATTCGTAACGGGACTGATTTAAGGGTAAGCTTTTCGGTAAAATCGGGTGAGGAGCTGCGCTTTAATCTGTACGATCTTCGTGGTCGGTTAGTGTTTAGCAGGGACAAGCAATTTTTTGATAAGGGTAACCACGTTGTGGATATGAATTTGGATATTCTGAGTTCTGGTAAGCATGTATTGGAGATGGTAAATGCTAGAGGTAAGAGTTATGAGATCGGGGTAGGAGTTGTGAAGTAGGGTCCTTTTGGTGCCCCGGGGGTGAATTAATGCCTTCGGGGTTTTTACTGTTTTTACCAAGCTGTTTCAATTTTTTTATTCTCCCCAGGCGTGACTTAATTCTTGAGAAAAAAAATGGGGTACGAATGCCAATTTTTGCATAGGTTACAATATTTTTAAGGAAAACTTTTTTGGAGAGGGATTTTTTTCATAAAAGATTTTTAAGATGTCAGCAAAAAAATAATGAGGCATGTATACCTTAGATTTTATCAATAAGGGTGGAGTACCAGACTCTAAGATTAGATTACAATAGCGGTTTCTATGGGACCTGCTCGGACCTCTATATTACATAATTTGCTCACAATGGCATCTTTTTTATCGTTGCCATTGGCTTTCCATACCAATTTGGAAACAGAAGAGCTGCTTACGTTCAGATAATCAGCTATAGACTTGCAAGAGAAGTCGAAAAACATCTTTCCTATATGTGCAAAAAACTGTCGAGCTTGGCTTCTTGAGTTAAGCCTACCCTTAAAAAAGAGCTCCTCATCTGAAAGTTGCATACAATTCTCTATGCTTTTCCTTAACAATTCTAAACTCATGTTTCCGTTTGCATGTCTGGCTAGTCGCAACTTTCTCAGTCGATCTTTTTTTAATACAGATTGAATGAATTGTGAATCTCCAATGATCCAGGGAAGAGCATTCGAAAAGGATTGTTTACCATTGTTTGCTTCTCTAAGCAGTTTTATAAATTGATTACTGCCCGTCGTATTCTGAGTGGATGTAATAAAACTTTCATAGGCTTCTGTTTTGTTAGGTTCACTAAAATAGCTTAAAACTTTGTCTTTATTGATTAAGGGCTCAGATTTGTTGCCCAGAATATCGCCATGCCCGCTCCACTTATAGGTGTTTAGCCTCTCAAGACTGCATTCTCCTGATCGTACCGGATTGAGGTGGATGTGTCTGATAAGCTCTTTAAGGTTGTTCTCCTGCACGATCACAGAGGAAAAACGGGTTTTTAGAACAACACCTTCTCGTTTATTTATTCGGTTATAATTTTTAGCTAAAACGGTATTTAGCCTATGCATGAAAGTAGAAATAGAGAAGTGGCTTGATAATAAAACCAGGTGATAGTGGTTATCTACAATAGACCAACTGAATAAGCTGTAAGAATATTTTTGCAAATTTTTTCTTAGTTCCTGGAGAAAAAAATCTCTGAAAGTTTCATCCCCAAAAACCCTTAACTCAGGAAGGCACCTTGTGGTGACTTCATAGATAACATCCTGGGCAATAACTCGGGGCTTGGTGCACATAAGCATACCTTATTTCAGTGTAGGGGAGAGATATAGAAGGTACAGAAGCAAATATCGGGCCCATGACAGGTGGTGTTAGAATGATAAAGAAAGCCCGGGGCATTTAAAAGATCCTTTCAACGGGCATAAAGTCATCCCCGGGGACCACCCCAAAAACACTCACCCTCAATCCAAACTAAAACCAAAACAATTTCCTACCTTATCCGTAATACCTATTCATTATATATAGTATATTATCTCTCTATGCATTTAAGTTACTTAAGACTAAATAACTTCAGAAACTATCCCTTTCTGGAATTAGAGATACCTCAAACAGGAGCCCTTCTGGAAGGGCCAAATGGCGCAGGAAAAACTAATCTCCTAGAAAGTATACATCTGTTATGCATCGGAAAATCCCAAAGAAAAGCAAAGCGTAGCGCTATGATCAAACACGGGCAAAATGAAGCTTTCATAGAAGGGGTATTCCAGTATCCAGATTCAGACTCAGTTAAGGCTTCTCTGGGCTTTGGACGTGATAAAAGAGTCTCTATGATCATTAATGAGTGTACTGTTAACAGCTTCTCGCAGTGGTTTGGTCAAAGGCCTGTTATTTCGTTTGGAATTAATGATCTGGAAATAGCATATGGCGCACCTGAAAACAGGCGCAGATTTATTGATATGCTGATCTCACAGCTCGACAGGGACTACTTTCAGGCCCTTGGGATCTACAAACACTCTATGCTTTGCAGAAACAGCCTGATGAGAGAAACAACCGATCCTATTCAGTATGAAATTTACGAGCAAAGGATGGCTGAGAGTGCAGCCGTAATGGTTTTTAAACGTAAGGAAATAGTAGATCAGCTAAATGAATTGGTGTGCTCTTTTTACAGGGAAATTAGTGATGATAAAGAGTGTGCGGAGCTTATATATCAACCTTCTGCAGGTAGCGAATATAGTAGAATAGATGAGTGGAAAAATGTATTTTATGAGGCTCTGGCAGCGCGCAGGAAAAAGGATATAGAGGCAGGGTTTACCTGCACAGGGCCTCATAGAGATGAACTGGTATTTCTCCTTGATAAAAAAGTTGCCAAAGTATTTGGATCACAGGGACAATGTCGCTCCTTTGTTCTCTCGCTGAAGCTTGGTTCTATACTTTTAATAGAGCGTTACAGAAATCAGGGGATGATTTTTCTAATAGATGATGCACTGTCAGAACTTGATAACAAGAGAACTTCTAGAGTTTACCCGCTCTTAGAGGATAAGGGGCAGGTCTTCATTGCAACACCTTCACTTGATGTCCCTCTCAATGGTCCGGTTTTACACTGTAGGGTTTGTGATGGAAAGGTTAGTGTGCAGTGAAAAAAAGAAAAGAACTGGAACAACTGGGAAATATTCTTGGTTCTTTTTTAAAAGAAAAAGGGTATGCTACTATATGCGCAGAGTATGATGTTGTGGCGAGGTGGAATAGTATTGTTGGTGAACGCATAGCGGCCCAAACTGAATGCTGCCGCGCAGAAGAAGGTAAATTATATGTTAAAGTATCCTGTGCTGCCTGGAGACAGGAGCTTACATATATGAAAAAAAATCTTATTAAAACAATCCGGAAAGATACCGGATGCAAAACAATTTGCGATATAATTTTCTATTAAGTGGGGATTATCGACTTACAGCCATTAGTATGGCACTGTCTGTTTTATCCTGTAACGGAGAAAAAATAGTATGAATGAACAGCAATACACCGCTAACAGTATAAAGACCCTAAAGGGTTTGGAAGCGGTTCGTAAACGTCCGGCTATGTACATTGGAAGCACAGGTTCTCCGGGGCTTCATCACCTTGTATATGAAGTGGTGGATAACTCTATTGATGAAGCATTGGCTGGACACTGCACAAAGATAGATGTAGCTATCCATAAAGATAACTCAATCACTGTCTCTGATGATGGTCGTGGTATCCCGGTTGATTATCATGAAGAAGAACAAATGTCTGCATTACAGCTTGTAATGACTACGTTACATGCGGGAGGAAAATTTGACAACTCCTCATATAAAGTCTCAGGCGGACTCCATGGTGTTGGTGTTTCATGCGTTAATGCGCTTTCGACTTATCTGAAGGTGAATGTATACCGCGAAGGAAAAAAACACTACCTGGAATTCAATAAAGGGGTTCCGCTGGGTGATGTACAAATGCTTGGTACTACAGAAAAACAAGGCACAGAGGTTACGTTTCTTCCAGACCCAGATGTCTTTGAAACCGTTGAATATAGCTTTGATATACTCTCAAAAAGGCTTCGGGAATTAGCCTTTTTAAATAAAGGGATAACTATAACCATAACTGATGAAAGAACGGAAGGAAAATTTCACGAATTCTGTTACCCTGGAGGACTTTCTTCATTTATACTTTATCTGGATGAAAATAAAACACCACTGCATGCTGACCCAATCTGTTTTTCGCAGAATAAAGAAGGGGTTGAAGTTGAAATTGCAATGCAGTACAATGATTCCTATAATGAAAACCTGTTTACGTTTGCCAATAACATAAATACTGTTGATGGTGGAACACATCTTTCAGGTTTTAAAAAAGGACTTACCCGTTCGATAAACTCCTATATTTCAAAAAATAATCTATTGAAAAATAACAAGGTGGAAATAAAGGGAGATGATCTCCGAGAAGGCCTAACTGCTGTAGTAAGTGTTAAACTGTCCAATCCGCAGTTTGAAGGGCAGACCAAAGCTAAACTTGGAAATTCTGAGATAATGAGTATCGTTGAGTCCTCAGTTGTTGAGATGCTTGGAGACTTCCTTGAAGAAAACCCTTCAACTTCTAAAAAGATAGTAGAAAAATGCATCAATTCGGCGATTGCAAGGGAAGCTGCAAGGAAAGCCAGATTGCTTGCAAGACGGAAAACTGTTATGGATGGCGGCGGTCTTCCCGGTAAGCTGGCTGACTGCTCGGAGCATGATCCTGATAAATGCGAGCTGTTTTTGGTTGAGGGTGACAGTGCGGGTGGAAGTGCTAAGATGGGCAGAGATCGTACTTTTCAGGCTATCTTACCTCTAAAGGGAAAAATTCTAAATGTCGAAAAAGCACGAATAGATAAAGTAATATCCCACGAAGAAATTCAAATCATAGTTCAGGCTCTGGGAACTGGGTTTGGCTCCTCTGACAGTGAAGAGGAAGGATTCAACCTTTCTAAATTACGCTACAGTAAGATAATTATTATGACTGATGCTGATGTGGATGGATCGCATATCAGAACCCTGCTGCTTACTTTTCTTTTCCGTCATATGCCTGGACTCGTTGAAAACGGTAACGTTTATATCGCTCAACCACCACTTTATAAACTAAAGGCTGGTAAGGAAGAGAGATATGTTTTTAATGACGAACAAAGAGATGAAGTGCTTAAAGAATGGGCCGGCCGAAAAATAGGTATTCAGCGTTATAAGGGTCTTGGTGAAATGAACCCGGATCAGCTTGCAGAAACAACTATGAATCCTGAATCCAGAAGAATGCTTCAGGTTAAACTAGAAGATGTAGTTGAGGCTGATAGAATTTTTACTATGCTTATGGGTGAAGAGGTTGAGCCCAGAAGGCGCTTTATCGAAGATAACGCAAAAAAGGTTAAAAACCTTGATGTCTAAAATTGTTTTATTCAGGGTGGAAAATTACTAATGAAAAATGTGCTACTTACAAATGATGACGGATATTTTGCTCCCGGTATCAGAGCTCTTCAAGAAGAATTGAGAGCTCACTACAATGTTGTAGTAGTTGCTCCCGAAAAGGAGCAAAGCGGAGTAGGGCATGCCTTCACATTCCATAACCCTCTTCATTACAGAAAATTTGGTGAAGAAGAAGGTGCGGAGGGGTTTTCTGTAAGTGGGTCACCGGCTGACTGTGTCAAATTTTCATTAAGTTATCTGCTTTCTTCAAAACCAGATATCATTGTCTCAGGAATGAATATTGGAGAAAATTCCGGTCTCTCTGCCTTCTATTCAGGCACCGTTGCAGCTGCACGGGAAGGTGCATTTTGGGGAATACCAAGCTTTGCCTTCTCTTTGTGTTCGCAAGCCAAAGAGTATGCTAAAGAGTATGCTAAAATGGTACCTTCAATAATAAACAAAGTATTAGATTCAGAACACCAGCAAATACCTTTGGATACAAAGGTGTTTTATAATGTGAATTTCCCCCCTTGCTCCCCGACTGAGATTAAGGGGACAAGGGTAACTTACCAGAGTATGGCTTTCTTTGATGACAGGTATGAAAAAGTTGAAGTCCTGACTCATCATACCAAAGAAGGTTATATGATTTATGGAGAAAAAAAGGATATCGAAACCTGGAATACCTATGACTCCAGGGCTCTTATGAATAAATATATCACTATTACACCTCTAACTTTCGATTCAACAGCACATTGGTCCATGCCACATTTGCGCTGGCTCGAAGATTCCGGAAGTAAATAAAGGGAAGAGTAATGAACGAAAATGAAAAAATACTGCCGGTCTTTATTGAAGATGAGATGCAGAAGTCTTACCTTGATTATTCCATGAGTATGATAACATCCCGTGCATTACCAGATGTAAGGGATGGACTTAAACCGGTTCACAGGCGTGTGTTGTTTGGTATGGATGAACTTGGTGTCCACCATAACAGGCAACCCAAAAAGTGTGCTCGTGTTGTTGGTGATGTAATTGGTAAATATCACCCTCATGGAGATACCGCTGTCTATGATTCTTTGGTTCGAATGGCACAAGATTTCTCAATGCGCTACAAAATGGTTAATGGGCAGGGTAACTTTGGATCAATAGATGGAGACCCCCCAGCGGCAATGCGTTATACAGAATGTCGTATGGAAGCAATTGCAGAGGAAATGCTGGCAGATCTTGATAAGGAAACGGTCGGTTTTGTGTCAAACTATGATGACTCCCTTAAAGAACCCTCTGTTCTTCCGTCAAAAGTACCTTTCCTGTTAGTTAATGGTACAACAGGTATTGCCGTTGGGATGGCTACCAATATGGCACCTCATAACCTTAATGAAGTCGTTGATGCGATAAATCTTGTTATCGATGATCCTGAAACACCCATTGATGATATCTTTAAGGTGCTCCCGGGTCCGGATTTTCCCACAGGGGGAGTTATCTATGGCAGAAGTGGTATCTATCAGGCATATCGCACCGGAAGAGGTAAAGTAGTAATCAGGGCTAAAGCTCAGGTTGATAAAAAACCAAATGACAGAGAAGAGATTATTATATCAGAAATTCCCTATATGGTTAATAAGTCCAATCTGCTTGAAAAAATGGCAGATTTAGTGCGACAAAAAACTATCCCGGGGATATCGTTCATCAGAGACGAATCTGACAGAAGAGGTTTGAGAATCGTCGTTGGTGTTAAAAAGGACGATTATGCAGATGTAGTGCTCAATCAACTCTATAAATACACCAATCTCCAGACTACTTTTGGAATTATAAATCTGGCGCTTGTCGATCTTCAACCTAAGCTTCTAAACATAAAAGAGATGATATCACACTTTATCGAACATCGCCATGATGTGGTGGTAAAGCGTACGCAGTACGATCTCAATAAAGCAAAGGATAAAGCTCATATCCTTGAAGGCTTACGTATAGCGCTCGATCATATAGATGAGATTGTGGCATTGATTCGAGCATCATCATCCCCGGATGAAGCACAGCGTAAACTTCAGGAACAGTTTGGTTTAAGTGAAGCGCAGGCCAAAGCGATCCTTGACATGAGGCTTCATCGACTTACAAGTCTTGAAAGAGACAAAATTGAGCAAGAATATCAACAGCTGCTTAAACTTATCTCTGAACTCACCGAGATACTTGAAGATAAGGGTAAGCGTATGCAGATAATAAAAGATGAGCTTAAAGAACTCAAACAACGTTTCGGAGACCCAAGAAAAACAGAGATAAGTGATGCTACCAGTGACGTAGACATTGAAGATCTTATTGCAGAAGAAGACATGGTCATTACCATGACTCACGAGGGATACATAAAACGAACAGCGATAACCACCTACAGAGCTCAGGCAAGGGGAGGAAAAGGGGTAAAGGGTATGGAATCCAAAGAAAATGATTTCATATCAACTCTGTTTGTTGCATCTACTCATGCCTACATCCTCTTCTTTACTAACACTGGAAGGTGCTACTGGCTTAAAGTGTATAAAATGCCTGAAGCAGGGAGGAATTCAAGAGGCAAGCCTATTGTTAACCTGATCAATTTAAGGCCGGAAGAAAAAATTGCAGCATTCGTTCCGGTAAGAGAATTTGATGATAACCATTTTATTATTGCAGCTACAAAGATGGGTGTTATTAATAAGCAACCACTCTCGTCCTATTCTAACGTACGCAGAGATGGAGTCAATGCTATTAATCTCGATGAAGGGGATGCACTTATCGAATGTAGCCTGACATCTGGTGATAATGATATAATCCTGGGAACTAAAAATGGTCAGGCGGTAAGGTTTAACGAAAATGCCGCAAGGGTATTGGGAAGGAACACAAGAGGTGTAAAAGGGATTACTCTAAGAAATGATGATTTTGTGGTTGGAATGATTATTGTTAGTGAAGATCACAACGTACTTACAGTGACCAAAAAAGGTTTCGGTAAGTGTACTAAAGTTGCCGATTACAGAAGAACTAATCGTGGCGGTACGGGTATCATAAATATCAAAGTTAGTGAAAAAAATGGCCCGGTAGTTTCCCTTAAAGGCGTGCAGGGAGAGTATGACCTGATGATCATCACCAGGAAAGGTATAATAATACGCCTGGATGTTAATAAGATATCCATCATTGGACGTAATACCCAGGGAGTAAAACTCATTAGCCTCGATCAGGGTGATGAAGTGATAGATGTAGAGCTCTGTGAAAAGAGTGAAGATCAGGTATCAGAAACTCCACTCGAAACAGCATCTGAGGATCTGGACGAAAGTAACGAACAGTCAAACGTGGATAATCAGGAACACTCAGAGAATGATGAAAACTCCAAAGGAGATGAAAATCAGGATACTCATGAGTAATCTGTAAAAACAGTGACATTATACTAATAAAAAAGCCCGACGCAAAGTTCGGGCTTTTTTTATTAGCTTTGAAACAGAAAAACTGGTTTCAGGTACGATAGGAAAGCAACCTCTTACTTCGTGAAGAATGTTTTAATCTTCTTAATGCCTTTTCCTTTATTTGACGTGCTCTTTCTCGGGTCAGGTTAAACCTTTGACCGATCTCTTCTAAGGTATGGGACGTTTCTTCACCAATACCAAAATAAAGCCGAACAACTTCTTTTTCGCGTTCGGTAAGGGTTTCAAGTGTTTTGGTTATTTCGTTATGAAGCGACACATCCATCAGGCTATCGTCAGGACGTTCCTGATCGCCGTCCTGAAGTAAATCCATGAGCTTGGAATCTTCACCATACTGAAGAGGGGCATCCAGAGACATATGGCTGTTTCCGATTTTTATCGTTTCCTGCACCTCATTTTCATCAATCTGAAGTTCACTGGCTATCTCTTCAACATTGGGAAGACGTCGGTACTTTTGTTCTAGTTTGCTTTGGGTTTTGCCGATTTTGTGGATAGTACCCACTCTGTTTAAAGGGAGTTTAATGATACGGGACTGTTCAGCAAGTGCCTGCAAAATAGCCTGTCTTATCCACCACACGGCATAAGAGATAAATTTAAAATTCTTCTTCTCATCAAAACGTTTTGCTGCTCGTATTAAACCAAGGTTACCTTCATTGATAAGATCACTCAACGGAAGTCCCTGATTTTGATAGTTACGGGCAACACTCACAACAAATCTAAGGTTGGCCTTTACTAATACTTCAAGGGCTCGACGGTCCCCCTTACGTATTTTTACGGCCAGCTTCGATTCCTCCTCAAGGGAAAGACTATTGTTTTTCCCTATTTCTTTAAGATACAGAGCCAATGAGCCTTCGTCGGGCAGAAATTGAGTCTTTTCCATATTTCTTAACACACCTCTTCTGTTATTTTCCCAATCTGCAACTGCAAAAGTGCTTAAATATAGAAGATTGATCTACTCTTTGCAATGCAGATGGGTTAATCCCATTATACATCTAAAGCTTTGTTGCTTTCAATTTTTTGGTTACCTTTTAATCTTCGACAGCCAATAAGAATTGAGTCACTTCCTCTTAAGGTAATACTACTTATTCGGTTATCTGTCTAAGGGCGAAATGGAAATAAGTGAAACAACATACACACATCGAGGATATTTGGGACATTTTTTGGTTTATGAGTTCAATTTAAATGTGATTTAAATCGATTTGATGTGTGTAATAATTTATGAATGTTAAATTAAATAAAATGGATTGTACAATCAAGACCAAAGTTACACTGTTTGGTTTTAGAGCACCTCCCGTTCGGTTTTAAAACACTAAAACGCAAAAAAAACGTTGCACATCTCTCCTGGTAGCCTCTAAATCCATTCAAAAAAATGTTGGTATAGGCTTTGCACTGTTTGCAGCTCCAAACAACCGAATACAGGAGAAAATGTATGGATATTGAAAAATTTACCCGAAAATCACAGGAGGCACTAAGCAGTGCCAATCAGTTAGCTGTAACGTTAAATCATCAGGAAATTCTACCCCTGCACCTTATGCTTGCACTCATACGCCAGGATAATGGTTTGATACCTTCACTTATTAAAAAGCTTTCTGTTTCAGTTGAACAAACAGATCAAACGGTGAGCGATTTGCTCAAAAAACATCCGGCTGTAACTGGGCAGGGGCTCCAAACATATACCTCACGAGCATTAAGTGTGGTATTGGCTGAAGCACAGAAAATTTCGACTAAAATGAAGGATGAGTATATAAGTGTCGAACACCTGTTTTTAGCGTGCCTGGAAAAAGATACAGAATGTAAACTTCTTGCATCAAAACAGGGGCTTACCATTGATGCAGTGCAGAAGGCTTTAAAGGAAGTAAGGGGATTTCAGCGAGTCACCTCCTCAGATCCGGAGAGCACATTTGAGGCACTCGAGAAGTATGCCAGAAATCTAACAGAACTGGCCAAAAAAGGGAAGATCGATCCTGTAATTGGCAGAGATGAAGAGATAAGAAGAATCGTTCAAATTCTTTCAAGGCGTACCAAAAACAATCCAGTTTTAATTGGTGATCCTGGAGTGGGTAAAACTGCCATAGTCGAAGGACTGGCCTTAAGGATAGTAAGAGGGGATATACCCGAAGGGCTTAAAAACAAGGAAGTCGTCTCGCTTGATCTGGGGGCGCTTGTTGCGGGTGCAAAGTTTAGAGGCGAATTTGAAGAGCGGCTTAAAGCAGTACTGAAAGAGGTAGTGGAAAGTGGAAGTATAATCCTTTTTATAGATGAGCTGCATACAGTGGTGGGCGCCGGGGCTGCTGAAGGGGCAATGGATGCTGGTAATATGCTTAAACCAATGCTTGCAAGAGGTGAGCTGCATGCCATAGGAGCAACTACTCTTGATGAGTACAGAAAAAACATAGAAAAAGACAAGGCACTTGAGCGCAGATTTCAGACTGTTTTGGTAAACCAGCCCACTGTTGAAGATACCATTTCGATATTGCGCGGTTTAAGGGAACGGTACGAAGTTCATCACGGGGTAAGGATTAAAGACAGCGCTCTTATTGCTGCTGCAACACTTTCTGATAAGTATATCACCGAGCGCTTTTTGCCCGATAAGGCCATCGATCTTATCGATGAAGCAGCTGCGAAATTGAGAACAGAAATGGATAGCCGACCTACAGAGCTGGATGAAATACTTCGCAAACAGATGAGACTGGAAATTGAAATCG
Source organism: Chitinispirillales bacterium ANBcel5 (assembly GCA_029688955.1). NCBI lineage: Bacteria > Pseudomonadati > Fibrobacterota > Chitinispirillia > Chitinispirillales > Chitinispirillaceae > Cellulosispirillum > Cellulosispirillum alkaliphilum. The sequence goes on from JARUKZ010000021.1 coordinate 41,030, forward strand.
AGGGACTTAAGAAGGAAAAGGATCGCTCTTCAGAGGAGAAAATTTCAAGGTTACAGGCTCAGTTAGCCGAGATGAGGGAGGTCTCCGGTGAACTGAAAGCACGGTGGGAAGCTGAGAAAGAAGGAGTAGCTCGTCTGCAGAAATTAAGAGAGCAAATAGAGGCCGCTAAAGTAGATCTTGAAAGGGCTGAAAGGGAATACGATCTTAGCCGTGCAGCTCAACTACGCCACGGCGACATCCCAAATCTTGAAAGAGAGCTTAACGATACAGAGTCTGAGATAAAGAAGAGCAAAGGAGTTACTCAACTGCTCAGGGAAGAGGTAACTGAGGAGGATATTGCAGGAATTATTAGTAACTGGACTCATATACCTGTAAGCAGGCTTGTGCAGGGGGAACGGGAAAAACTTCTGCAGCTCTCAGAGCACCTTCACCAAAGAGTGGTAGGGCAAAATGAGGCGGTTGAAGCCGTTTCAGATGCAGTCTTACGAGCAAGAGCCGGGTTAAAAGATCCCGATCGTCCCATAGGAAGCTTTATTTTCCTGGGGCCAACAGGGGTGGGTAAAACTGAGTTGGCCCGTTCACTTGCATTTAATCTTTTTGATGATGAAAGAGCGATGGTAAGAATGGATATGTCCGAATATATGGAAAAATTTGCTGTGTCTCGTCTGGTAGGAGCGCCGCCGGGATACGTGGGGTATGAAGAAGGAGGGCAGCTTACAGAGCTCGTTCGCAGAAGACCCTATTCGGTTATACTGTTCGATGAAATTGAGAAAGCACATCCTGATGTTTTCAATATATTGCTGCAGATTCTTGATGATGGCAGGATAACAGACAGTCAGGGAAGAGTAGTCAATTTTAAAAATACGATAATAATCATGACCTCCAATATCGCCTCTCAGCTTATAACTGAATACGATGGTGGTGATTATGAAGCATTGCGAAAGCATGTAATTGGGGATTTGAAAAAATATTTCAGACCCGAATTTCTGAACCGTGTGGATGAAACAGTCGTTTTTCATCAGCTGGGCAAAGAGCATATAAAGCAGATCGCCTCTATTCAGATGCAACGGTTTGCACAAAGGCTAGCCTCGATCAATATCGCTCTAGAGTATGATGAAGGATCAAAGGATTTAATTGCTCAGAAAGGGTACGATCCTGTTTATGGGGCAAGGCCTCTGAAGCGAGTGGTACAAAAAGAGGTTGAAACACCCGTATCAAAAATGATAATCGCCGGAGAGTTAAAAGAGGGGCAGACACTTTCAATCAAAGGCTGGAAAGATGGCCTTCAAATGGAGGCAGGAAACCGGTGAAAGAAGAAAACGGGTGTAGTTAATTACAATGCTATTTGCAATACAGGGCGAAATCATTTAATTTAATAAAACTGCCAATTTCTAACACTTATAATGCGGAGTCAAATTATGGCCTCTAAGGTTGAAGACCTTACAATTAACTATGAGGAAGATGGCGTTCTTGTCGTTAAAGAGTTAGACAAATCCATACTGTCCAAAGGATCATGGGCGACTGTTCTTTTTAGGTATAAACAGTGGGAAAAGGCCAAAAATGATTATGGACCGGATCGCTTCTCAATACGTCGATATCGGAAAATTGATGACGAGTATCGTCAGCAGGGTAAATTCAATATTTCAAGTAAAGATCAGGCTTCAAAACTGATCGAAGCTCTTCAGAAATGGATTGAAGATTAAGATTTTCCTACGAGAGGGGAAAGGTTTTTAAACCAAACCTTTCCTCAAGCTCTCTGCACTCTTTTTCAGTAGGACAAAAACATGCCAGTTTGTGTTCTGGTATACCTTTTAGCAGGAAGTCACCACAAAATCTGTATTCCTGCTCACGCTTCCAGTCTCCTTTAATGCTGCTGTTTAAATATTTCCAGCGTTCATTTTTGTGCAGCTCTTTGCCGTACGTTTGGTACTTCACAGCACAAATTCCCAGTTTTTCCCCGAAGGTGCGCTCAACCCCTATGCCATAGGGTTCAAAAGACATCTCTCTGTACCGTTTTCGCCAGCGCATAAGAGAGCTAAACTGTGAAGGAGAACTGCTTGTGAAAGAAACACAACTAAAGGGTTTTGGCATATGACGTTTTGATGAAACAATCTTTCCACTGAGGATAATATTCTTTAATGTCTCAAATGCACAGCGGGGGTAGTGTTCATTATTTATTATATCGTTATAATAATCTATTAGCTTTTCAGTTGGCCAGGCAGATTTAAAACTTCTGGTCCAGTGAATGAAATACCTCCCTCTGAAGGACTCCGGGAGTTCCTGTAAGTGATAGCTTTTCAAACCTTTACGTTCGTTTTTAGGGTAACCTGTAAAAAAACGCCAATCGACTTTTTTCTTGTCGGTATTTAAAAGCAGTTTTTCAAAGGAGCCCTCAGGGCGAATCGAAAGTGGTAACAAAAGATCTGCCGATTCCACTGCGAATCTATCCCGAAGCTTTAAAAACTCTGTTGCTTTAATTGTTTGAGAAACAGGGATAAATTCTGTTAATTGTTCACTCAGGTCAAATTGAAAGCGAATCTGCATGGATTTATCGGTAAAGCTTTTCTTGTCACTTTCCGGAACTAACACTTTCATAGGAAGAGAGTATTGTCTGCCAAGAGCAGTTAAAAGTTCCCAGGTCTGCATTCCCGTAGAGGTTATTAGCGTGTAGCCACCATCTTTTAAAAACGAAACAGCCTTTTGGGCAGTGCTAACCCATGCAGTCTTTTTGTTGGGATAGAGAGGTTGTCTTGAAATCAGGCAAACAGCACTACCTGCAGCACTCATTTACATACTCGGTGGCTAAGTTGCAGATCGTACTGATTTCTTCCTCTGGGGGAAGAAAGCTTTGCAGTTTTTTGATGTAATTTCTTTTTTGTATTACCTTAAAAGAGTGGGGGAAATTTATATCATAAACCCATCCAATAAGAAGAAGTTTGAAGTCATTGACACTTTCAAGTGATTTTATTGAAGATAATTTGCGACTCTTAATCGATTCTACAACTTTTTTTGAGTAAGAGGGGGTATCGGGTAAATTAAGCTCAATAGCTTTTTTTTGTTTTGCATCCGGTTTTTTGAAATAGTCGATAACTACTTTCCAGATATCGATTTTATCTGCATCTCTCAGCATTTTCGAGAGCCTTAAGCACTCTTCACTATCAGGCAGAGTTGCTCTGTTATGGTAGGATATAGCCATAAGTATCTGCTTGCGGACATCTGGATTGAAACGATCGAGTGCAGATGAAGCTTTAATAACATTAACACCAACTTCTGCATGATTCACCGATTTTATATCAAGAAAAGTACGATATTTTTTGTACTGCTCAAATCTGCCAACGTCATGTAATAGCCCTGCAGCTGCACAGATGGCTATTTCGCTCTCCGGGAGTTTTAGTGAATCGGCCAGCTTTCTCATCTCATGAGAAACCCTAAGGCAGTGCTCCTGTTTAAGCACCAGAGGCGCTTCAATAGAGGGGTTAGAATTAATAAAGGAGGTCGTGTAGTCATCAAACCAGATATGTTCTTTTTTCTCTGTCATAGAAACTTCTCAAATTAAATAAGTGGTCTTAGAATTGCTTTATTAAGGTCTTCCCTAAAAGGGATCGCTTGAGTTTAGGACTTAATGAAAGATAATACATAACTGGTCTTCAAATTCAGGATTTTATGAAAAGAAACTACTGGACATTTTTCCTTATCTCTTCTGATAAATCAGCCTGTAAGCGAATAGCAACCAGTTCTTTTTTACGATTTTGTGTTCTTTTTATTCTTATACTCTCTATCAGTGGTTATATCCGCATGGGATATTTGGCATGGATGTATCATTACCAGACACATGTATCAAAATACGAAGTTGATAGACACCTCAGGCTTGTTAAAAAAGATGAGATACTTACAACATGGCTTCGAAAGATGGTGTGTAATCTTGAATATGACGATCGGGTTACTGAAATACTGGATCAGAGCACAACTCACAGGGTGAAGAATAAAATCATACCTGTTCACAATCGGTATACTCCTGATTTGGAAAACACTTTTGGTAACTATTGTAGTAATTCTATGACCGTAGATTCATTGCCCTATGGGTACAGAGACACGATATCCATTACCATACAGAGTGAAAAGTCACCCTATCTACCATCCATTGTTCCTGCAATGGGAACTATTACATCATTTTTTGGTAAAAGGAGTGATCCTCTGGTTAGCAGTAGTTCATTTCACAATGGAATTGATATAGCTAGCAGTGTGGGGACTCCAGTACGAGCAACGGCTAAGGGTGATGTGATCTTTTCGGGCTATTTTGGTACATTTGGTAAGACGGTTATGATCGAGCATAAACAGAGCGGTTATAAAACCCTCTATGCTCATCTTCACAGGACATCAGTAAAAAAGGGCGATGGAGTGAAAAAGGGAGAGCAGATTGGGCTGATGGGATCAACGGGAAGAAGTACCGGACCTCACCTTCACTATGAAGTTCACTTTCAGGGGAACATTGTTGATCCGCTTGAATTTATGCTCCCCAGGGATGTGATTGTAGACTGAGTTCTCCCTCTCAGGGTTGTTTTTACACCTCAGAGTTAGACTTGGCTTTTAGCTCAGAAAGGATGTTTAAGGCATCAAGAGGCGTGAGTCCGTTAATATCCAGAGAGTGTAGCGTTGCCATTATTTCAGCTGTATGGGTATCCATAAGATTAAGCTGCACCCCATCATCGAAAAGATCAGTCTGCTCAGAGGAGTTTTCGGGTTCATCTTTGGTTCTTTTTCTCGCCAGAATAGGCTTATGGTCAGGCGTAAGTTCCATATTTTCAAGATTGGTTAATATCTCTCTGGCCCGGTTAATAACTACCTGTGGAACGCCTGCAAGTCTTGCAACCTGAATGCCGTAAGAGTGATCACAGGAGCCATTTTCGATCTTGCGCAGAAAGATAATTTTATCGTTCCACTCTTTAACTCTGATGTGGAGGTTTTTAATTCTGCTGTAAAGAAGAGGCATCTCGGTGAGCTCATGGTAGTGGGTGGCAAAAAGTGTTCTGCCTCGTCGTGAATCGGTTTCATGCAGAAATTCAGCTACCGCCCAGGCTATACTTATGCCATCAAAGGTAGAGGTACCCCGACCGACCTCATCGAGAATAATAAGGCTTCTGTTGGTGGTGTTGTTTAATATATTTGCCACTTCTATCATTTCGACTAAAAATGTACTTTGACCACGGGCCAGACGATCTGATGCACCGACCCGGGTGAAAAACTTATCGACTACACCAATCTGAGCATGCTGTGCAGGAACAAATGACCCCAGCTGTGCCATGATTGTAATCAGTGCATTCTGACGAAGATAGGTTGATTTACCAGCCATATTGGGCCCGGTAATAAGAAGAAGCTGTGATTCGCCCGAAATGATTTCTGTATCGTTGGGGACAAACTGCTCAGAATCGTTCATCCGCTCTACCACCGGATGGCGCCCTTCTTTTATGATTATATCACAATCGTTGGTAATAACCGGTCGCGTGTAGGCATAATCTGCGGCAATTCTTGCAAGCGATACATACACATCCAGGGTTGCAAGAGCTGATGCGGCCTTTTGGATACGTTCACAATGGGTTGAAACCTCTTTTCTAAGCGAGGTAAAAACTTCAAACTCAAGAGCATTAAGTTTTTCCTGTGCTCCAAGCACTTTTGCTTCCATATCCTTAAGCTCAGGAGTAATGAAGCGCTCTCCGTTGACCAGTGTCTGTTTTCTGATATAGTTATCCGGCACAAGCTCTTTATTGGCCTTTGAAACCTCTATATAATAACCAAATACCTTATTGTACCCGACCTTAAGAGAGGATATTTTGGTTCTTTGGCGCTCTGTTTCCTGAAGGGAAGCGATCCACTGTTTACCGTTAAGTGATGCATCCCGTATCTCATCAAGTTGCTCATTTATTCCCTTTTTTATTATTCCACCCTCTTTGACCGACAGAGGTGGGTTTTCCTCTATAGTTGAGCTGATAAGCTTGGAGATGGTTGCAAAGCCGTGGAGTTTAGAGCAGATAAGTGCCATTTGCTCTACGGGTGACTGTTCCAGTACCTTTATAAGTGATGGTAACACATCAAAGGACTGAGCAAGAGAAAGAAGGTCCCGTGCATTTGCCCGCTCAAACATAACCCGGCTTATGAGGCGCTCAAGATCGCATATACGTTTAAGCAGAAGCTCTGTTTCTGATCTGACATAGATATCGTTTTTGAGCCATTCGACACAATCCAGACGACCGTTTATGGCATTTAAATCCTGCAGAGGATGAGTGATCCAGGTTCTGAGCAGTCGCGCTCCCATTGCAGTTCCAGTGCGATCCAGTACTGAGACCAGAGTGGTATCTTTATCATCGGTTTGCATGGGCTTGAGCAGCTCAAGGTTTCTGATTGTACTGGGATCAAGCTCTGCATACTGACTCAGGGCTCTGGGCTTGAGAGAGGAGATATGTTTGAGATCGCTTTTTTTCTGCTCTTTTAGATAGGAAAGCAACGCTCCGGCAGCACATACTCCTTCATTGAACCCTTCGAGTCCCATAGCCTGAACGGAAGCAATATTGAAATGAGAACAAATCGCTTCATTGGCACTTTCAAAGGAGAATTTCCAGGAGTCGAATTTTGAAATCAGGCACCTTTTATAACTTTGAGCCACACACTGTGGTATGGAAACGTCGTTAGCGTCGGATAACAGCAGTTCACTTGGATCTATTCTTACTATTTCATACTCAAGTTCGCCAGTATCGATCTCCTCCACTTCATACAGTCCGGTAGAGAGATCACAGATTGCCACACCCGTTTTTTGTTCTGAGCTAAAAAGAGAGAGAATGTAATTATTTGCGCGCTCTTCGATAAAGTTATCTTCAGTGGCAGTACCTGCGGTGATCACCTCAACGACATCACGTTTTACAATGCCTTTTGCAGCCTTGGGGTCTTCGGTTTGCTCACAAACGGCGATCTTGTAGCCTGCTCTGACCAGGCGGTTTGCGTACCGATCGAGGGCATGGTAGGGAAAACCGGCAAGGGGGGTACTTTGTGCACCGCCATGGTTACGGCTGGTTAGAGTGAGCCCAAGTACATTGGCGGCGATCTTGGCGTCCTCAAAGAAAAGTTCGTAAAAATCACCCATGCGGTAGAGCAGAATTGTGTCGGGATTGCGCTCTTTAATTTCCAAATACTGACGCATGAGGGGGGTAAGATCATTAGATGGTGCAGAATATGAAGTGGTAGATTTTTTCATAGTAGCACTTACTCCTGTGCGCTGTCGTTAGAAGACTGTTGGGGTTTCTCTTCAGAGACGCTTTGTGGCTCCTCTGAACGGGGGCTGTTAAGTTCCTGCTGATCCTCCTGAGGCTCTGGGTCAGAGTCCTGGGGGGTATCATCTAAAGAGAATTCGTCCATCTTCTCCTTTGCCAGGGCTTCAAACTCCTCGATTCGTGGAAGATCTGAGATTTTATTCAATCCAAAGTATTTAAGAAAATGGGGGGTAGTGCTGTAAAGGAGTGGTCTTCCAGGCTTTTCACTTCTTCCCGAAATGCTGACCAGGTGTTTTTCCAGCAGTGTTTTCATGGCGCCATCTGAGATTACTCCTCTTACCGCCTCGATCTCAGCTTTGCTTATGGGTTGTTTGTAGGCTATTATCGCCAGGCATTCAAGAGCCTGCAGTGAGAGTTTTTTGGCAGCCTTTTCTTTAAATATTCGCTTTACCCAGGGCTGGTAGAAGGACACGGTACGAAACTGATATCCTCCGCCAATCTGTACAATCTCAAAGGGGTGAGCTTCTTTTTGAAGCTGGGCGTTTATTTTATCGACCATTTTACGCAATTTTCTGGCATCGGGCTTACCGGGCAAAATGGCTTTAAGCCGTGCGGGGGTAAGTAGATCGTCTGATGCAAACAGAAGTGCTTCAAGGATTCGCAGCTCATCGGTCTGAACTTCTGCTTTGTCTAGTTCACCTTTTTGCATCGATTCCTGCTCCTGCAACGTAATTTCCTCCTCCATGTAGTTTTCGCTCACTTCCCTTCTCCTTCAGTGCTCTGATTGTGCTCTGAAACCTCCTGCCGGGTACCGTTTTCCCCCTCGGTATCTTTACGTCTGGCAACAAATATGGTGCCAAAGCACTCCTCCTGGCGAAAAGTGATCTCCCGCATTTTGACCAGCTCAAGAATGGCCATAAATGTTACGACCAGAACAATTTTCCTCGCCTCAGATCTTTCAAACAGCTCATCGAATCGCACCTCATCTCTCTCGCTTAAACTGGAGAGGATGACTTCTATTCGGTCGTCGATTTTTACATTTTCAAGCTCTACGGTGTGCCTGTACTCTTCATCCTCCTGGTGGGCAGGACGTTCAAGCACTCTTTTAAAGGCTGAAATAAGATCAAAGATGCTTATAGAGCCCAGATTAACTTCCTGCGTTTCGGGGCAGCTCTCTATCTCTTCAGCTTTTCCTCTGGTGTACGCGCCGATCTGCTCTGATTCAAACAGCTTAAGTGTATTGGCTGCCTCTTTATACTTTTTATATTCAAGCAGCTGTGCTATAAGCTGCTCTCGGTTGAAGATACCGTCCTCATCACCAAGATCCTCATCGTCAGCGCTTTCCGGCAGGAGCTCACGTGCCTTAAGCCGAATAAGCTTGGATGCCATATGGAGATATTCACTGGCAATGTCGATATTGAGCTCACGCATCACATCCAGATATTCAAGATACTGGGTGGTAACCACCGACACCTGTATCTCTGTGATACTTACTTCCGATTTATGCACCAGATACAGTAATAAATCAAGGGGCCCTTCAAAGAGCTCAAGATGCACTTCATATTCTTTTTTTACCTGCACGCTACCGCCTCTATCTTCACTCTACCATCCATAGGAAGTGAGGATACCTCCACTACACTGCGGGCAGGTTTAGCACCCTGCAGTTCCTTTTCATACACGCTGTTAAAGGATGGAAAATCTGCCATATCTTTCAAAAAAACAGTAGTTTTAACCAAAGAAGTAACCTTCAGGCCCTGGGAGTGAAGGATCGCCCTGAGGTTGTGCATAACACAACGGGTCTGCTCCTCTGTGGTGGTGCCACAGATCGTACCTGAATGTGGATCCAGTGCAATCTGTCCTGAAATGAACAGAAAATCGCCACATGAAACAGCCTGACTATAGGGGCCGACCGGAAGAGGTGCCTTGTCTGTTCTGATCAAACGGGAATTCATACCTGTCCTTGTAATTTAAGCTTCTCTTTCCCTTAAAAGGGAGCCACACCTTTTAAGGGAAAGAGTGAATTTCAAAACGCTATTCTACAGTGACGCTCTTTGCCAGGTTTCTTGGCTGATCTATCTCACAGCCCCTGAACGCAGCTATATGGTACGCCAGAAGCTGCAGAGGAATAACAGAGAGCAGCGGGCTGAGCATCGCCAGTGTTTTTGGAATATAAATCACGTGATGCACAAATTTTTCAATTTCCTTATCTCCTTCGCTGGCGATCGCTATAACCTTGCCTCCTCTGGCATTGATTTCCTGGATATTGGAGATAACCTTGTCATAGACACTGTCCTTTAATGCCAGTACCACGCTTGGCATATCCTTGTCTATAAGGGCAATAGGGCCATGTTTCATCTCTGCTGCCGGATAGCCCTCGGCATGTACGTAAGAGATCTCTTTAAGTTTAAGAGCTCCTTCCAGAGCTACAGGAAAGTTATAGGAGCGCCCCAGATACAGGAAGTTATTGTGGTTTGCATAGATATCTGCAATTTGGCGAATATGATCATTCTGTTTTAGTATTTTGGCCACCTGTTTGGGGATATTTTGTAATGCCCGTGCAATGGTCATCCCTTCGGAATGAGAGATACGCCTCATGCGCCCCAAAAGGAGTGTAAGGAGACTGAGGATAGTAAGCTGTGAAGTGAATGCTTTGGTTGAAGCCACCCCTATTTCGGGTCCGGCATGAAGGTATACGCCGCCCTGAGTTTCCCGTGCAATAGTTGAGCCCACAGAGTTGCATATCCCAAGAACCGTAGCTCCCTTGTGGGCAGCTTCCCGAAGTGCTGCAAGGGTATCGGCGGTTTCACCTGACTGGCTTATCACAAATACCAGGGTATGAGAGTCTATGATGGGGTTTCTGTAGCGAAACTCTGAAGCGTATTCAACTTCTACAGGAATTCCGGTTAACTCCTCAATCATGTATTCACCCACCAGTGCAGCATGCCAGCTTGTGCCACAGGCCACAAAGATGATTCTGTTTATTTCCCGAAGCTCCTGGAATACCAGATTAAGCCCATCGAGGCGGGCGATGCCGTCATCAGCCAGTATACGGCCTCTCATGGCGTTTTTTATTGTTTCGGGTTGCTCAAAAATCTCTTTTAACATGAAATGCTCAAATCCACCCTTTGCCAGGGCATCGGCATCCCACTCCAGGCGGTGGATTTCCGGCTTAATCTTCTTGTTGTCGAGGGTCGTAGTGTTGTACTCGCCATTTTTAAGCTCTATAAGGTTGTTGTCCTTTAGGTAAATAACCTTTTTGGTGTGGCGTACAATGGCGGATGCATCGGAGGCAAGAAGAAGCTCCTCTTCACCCACTCCGACCACAAGCGGAGAGCCGCGTCGTGCACCTACCAGCACGCCGGGATTGTCGCATGCAACCACTGCAATGCCAAACGTCCCTTCCACCTCTGAGAGTGCACGTCTGACCGCTCTAACAAGATCACCGCTGTAGTATTTACCGATTAGTTGTGCCAGGACCTCGGAGTCGGTTTCTGAGACAAACTCAACCCCCTCTTTGATCAGTTTATCTTTAAGGTAGGAGTAGTTTTCTATTATACCATTATGTACCATGGCGATACGATTTTGGCAGTCTGTGTGTGGGTGTGAGTTAATGGTTGATGGCGCCCCGTGAGTTGCCCAACGGGTGTGGGCAATACCGGTAAAACCTGGTTTAGGGCAATCTGAAGTCAAAGTTCTTAGATTATCCACCTTACCCTTATCTTTGTGCACATTGACCATTCCGCAGTCAACCAGTGCAATGCCTGCACTGTCATAACCTCTGTATTCAAGGGCACTTAACCCTTCTATGAGTATGGGATATGCTTCTCTGTTTCCTATATAACCAACGATTCCACACATGTAGACCATCCCCTCTTGTTTTTATGGTGAGCACAAGCGTTTCTTACGATTCGTTATTAAAATAATGGTTAAAAAATAATCGCTGCAGGGGTGTTTATACCAGTTTTTGTACATAACTCTTTGGGTTAAACCATACAGCATCTTCCAAACTAAACTTAGTAAACCATAGAGAAAGCAATTGATATGCCTTTTATGTACGTTGTAGGGTTGTATGGCATAAAACAGGTCATCGCTTTTGGATAGTCTAAAAGGGAATGAGGGCTTTAGAAGAAAAACCCTGCGCTACCCAACCGAAGTACTATCTACTATATTTAGGAGTAGTTGGGTTGGTGTTTTAAAAAAGCTGGAATTTGCAATGAAATGGATAAGAGATGATTATTAGTGACCTGAAAAAACTTGAGTACGCCCTGAGTGAGATACCAGGCGAAGAAGTGTATAACCTCGAGCAGGTTCACGGTATGCTTACTGCCATACTCACCGGTCCCTCGGTTGTCATGCCAAGCGATTGGGTACCGTACGTTTTTAGCTCTGAAGGCAAGATGCCAAATCTTGAGCACGAAAAGACAGAAAACCTCATCTCTTTGCTAATGAAACTGAATAACCATATAGCATCTCAATTAGATTCCCGTGATTTTGTACCCCTTATAGGATGTGAAGAAGAGGGGGGTAAACCCTATCCAGATCCCCACCCCTGGTGCTTAAGTTTTCTTGAAGGAATGTCTCTTTGGGGGGAAGAGTGGGTTGAGGGTGAAGACGATGACAGTGTGCTGATCGATCTGCTTACTCCTATTGTGTACTTTGCTGATATTAAAGACAAAAGAGAGCTGCGCACTAAAAAGAGCAAAAAAGATATCGAGAAGATTGAACTTGATCTGATTGAAGACATTCCAAGATGTGTCTGGAACATACGGGAGTACTGGCGTAAACGGGTCTGCGGTGAAGATCCCGAGATGGACAATGAAGAATATGAGGTTTTAGAATTCAGTAAAGAAGACTTTTTTGCCAACGGGTTGTGTTTATGCGGAAGTGGTAAGCAATTTGACCGGTGTTGCTGGAAAAACTCACACAACTAAGGGCTTTTTAGATGATTTTTGCCAAAACCAGTGCATCTTCGCCGTCTCTGTAGTAACGCTTTCGCCGGCCTTTTTCCCTGAAACCACACCTCTTATAGAGTCTGCGGGCTGCGAGGTTAGAAACCCGTACCTCAAGCCATGCTTTATGCATGCCCCTCTTTACCGCCAGGTCGATTGTTTTGCAGAGAAGCTTTAGGCCAATCCCTCTGCTTCTAAATATTGGAGATACCCCAAGAGAGTGAATCTCAAGCTCATCCATTAGAAGCGTGGTACAGGTATAGGCGATAATCCTTTCACCGGTGCCGATTACGGTAAAAAGAGAGTAGGGGGATGAAAAATCACACAAAAGCTGTTCTTTTAAACGGGGTGTTTTATGACACAAGGACTCAAGCCGGGCTATTGAATCAATATCCTCACCACGTGCTTCTCTGAAGAAATAGTGACTGTTGTTCATAGAAGGTGTTATTCAGGAAAAGTGTTACTCTGCTTTACTCGTACGTTTTTTGAGTGCCATTTTCCACTCCTCCATCTTAAAATCATAACACCACCTCTTATCCATTCATCCATGGCAAGAGCTATCCATACGCCAAGAAGCCCCCATCCTAAAGCTATTCCAAGCATATATGCTAAAAATACCCCAATTCCCCACATGAAAACAATACCTGCACATACCGGAAACTTTACATCACCGGCTCCCTTTAGTGCCGGGACGATTATCACATTAAAATTCCTCCCGGGTTCCATAAAGAGCGCTACAATGAATACACTTGAGAGCAGGTGAAGAATGTCAGGGTTATCGGTAAGCATGTTCATAACCGGAGATCTGAACATAAAAAGAACAGAGACCAAAACAGCTGAGAGAGAAAACCCTGTAAGAAAGTAGCCGTAGACTTTCTGTTTGGCCTGCTCAAACATCTTTGCTCCAACGTAATAGCCCACCTTTATCTGAGTCGCTATTCCAATAGAAATGGAAGTTATAAACACATATCTCAGTACCGTCATGGCATAGACCGATGCAGCCATCGCTTCTGTACCGATGTGGGAGAGCATACGCATGATCGCTATTTGCCCCAGATTGTAGGAGATGTTTTCTCCTGCAGTCGGGACTCCAATAGCAAGGATCTGTTTATACACAGAAAAAGGGGTAGAGAGCATTTTGCGCCAGGGAAGGTTAAGGTTTTTATGAGCCTTAATTAACGTCAGGAGTACAATGGTTGCCACCAGATGACTAAACACTGTAGACAGGGCTACTCCTTTTACCCCAAGTACCGGCATCCCCCAAACACCAAACAAGAAAAGATAGTTGCCAAAGATATTTAGAAGCATAGCAAAAACGTTAGTAAACATCGGCGCTTTACTGTATCCGTAAGATCTTAGTATATTTGCAAATATCATACTTGTGGCAATAAAAACAGAGCCACTGCTAAAAACAACCATGTACTGAAGTGCGTAGGTGTGAACCTGGGGTTCAAGATTAAAAAAGCCTACAACTACCGGAGACATTAGGGTCAGCAGCAGGCCAAGTAAAAGGGCAGAAACAGTCCCCAGGGAGATGCTGCCCACGGCAAACTGTGCAGCCCTTGCATGCTCTCGCGCTCCAAGACTCTGTGAAATAAGAATAGAAGCCCCTGAAGTAATCATGAGAAACAGAAGCTGCACAAAAAAAGCAAACTGAACAGTAAGGCCTGCTGCCGCAACTGCGTTTTCATTATAATACTTAAGCATGAAAACATCTGCACTCGATATGGCAACTCGTAAAAGATGCTCTATCATTATTGGCCAGGCCAGGTGAAACAGAGGGATGCTGGTGTGCTTACCTTCTAACGATTCTTCCAGCGTCTCTTGTGAAACACTATGTTTACTATGACTTTTAGTACTCATTATCTAAGCTGTCAGTTTTCTATGTCTTTTTTCTGTAGTAAAGAAAGTTCGAGAGTTAATTTTACGTTACTTTTTGCCCAAGTTCTTATTACACGGATACCCCTTCTAAACCCGTACCTGCTAGTAGTGAGCTAAAGGGTGTTATGAATAGTTTGGGAAACGATTTGTTTTTAGAAGTGGTAACAAGGCTCTACAATATACTGTTTTTATACGATAAACAGTAGCTATTTTTAAACAATGAAACGAGCTGCGATTCCGGCCCACAGTTACCTGTTAGCTTAAAAGCCCTTTTTTATTAAGAAGCTCATCAATTCGTGCTGCCAGGATGAAATCCTTTTCACTAAGCCCAAATACTTCAGGAGTATAGAGGGTAAGAACAAGAGTTTTAAAAGAAAGGTAAAAGTTGGGGTAATGACCTTCCGTTTGCGCCAGATGGGCAATATCATTAAGGAGTACCAGGGCATCATTGAACGTTTCCAGCTGTACGTTTTTTTTAAGCGTATGCGGTTTTATGTAAAGAAGTGCCCAGCCGGTGAGATTTCCCATCAGCTCCTCTTCGTCTTTTTCACTGAGTGGATAGTTGTTTCGTTTTTCACTCATAGAACGCTCTCCATCTTAGTAATTAAAGCCAGGAATGCTTTTTGAGCACCCCCGGCTATCTTAGAGGTTACAGGTAAAGCATGTTACTGCCAGTTATTGTTTTCCCCGTTTTCCTCTTCCTCGTAATCGTAGTCGTTATCCTCTCTTGGTCTTCTTCCGTTCTCTTCATCGTATTCTTTTTCGCCATTTTCTTCCTCAGGTCTTTCACCGTTATGTTCTCCATTGCCGCCAAAGACATCGTTATCTGTTGGTTCGATAAAGGTGGCAATGTTTCTGTCCATCTCATCGGTGTAGTATTCAACCCTCAGCTCAGCACCCTCAGTAATCATTTCTTCATCATGATCAGGAGCAAACATTGTCTGATCATCCCAGAAAATGGTGTCTTCTCCAACGATCTGGTCAAGGACAAACATCTCTTCATCCTCATCCACATAGATAACCGTTCCTTCAACTTCCGTTGTATCCATAACGCCATTTTCTTCTTCCCAGGGCTGAACGCCATTTTCCTCTTCAGGAGCAGGCCTTCCACCTGCCAGTACCAATGCAGAAGCAGAAAGCGCAATTAAAAGGAAATTACGCACAAACATAGAATACCTCCTGAATTAAGTTCACAATCACGATCACACACACATCCCGGAAACAGTTCTCCGATGCGCTTGTCATTTAATCAAAACAAAAGGTGTGCCAAAACCAATTTTTACGATTGAATAGAAGGCTTAATCGCTTGTAAAATAGTGAGTTGTCGGGGTAGTCTCATTTACATTCTCAAATTGAGAGCAGTGACAGTGAGACAAAGGATGGATTTGAAGGGTGGCCAGCTTGAGGTCGTCGGCAGGGTATTAGGTTATGCCTGGGGAAGGTTAGTAAGTTATGCCTGGGGAAGGGTATTAGGTTATGCCCGGGGCAGGGTATTAGGTTATGCCCGGGGCACGTTATTAAGTCACACCCGGGGTATGCGCAGTTCAGAATACCCCAATCATACATAGACCATCTTTCTGCTCATCCCACCATCGATAACAAAATCCTGTCCGGTGATAAAGCTGTTTTTATCGTCCAGAAGAAACAACACTGCGGAAGCCACATCACCCGGAATGCCGACTCTCCCTGCGGGGTGTTGGTTTCGATCCTCATCAGAGTGAATCACATCGACTCTTTTGCTTTGCTTTTTCCAGTTACCCGTTTCGATCCAGCCTGGAGAGATACTGTTTACCCGTATTTCAGGGCCAAGGCTTACGGCCAGTGCATGAGTGAGAGCTGATACACCACCCTTGCTCGCTGAATAGGATTCGGTATCCCGTTCAGACATCATAGCTCTGGTTGAGCTTATATTTAGTATTGACCCTCTTTGTTTTCTGATATGAGGAACACAGGCTTTTGCACAGAGAAAATACCCGGTCAGATTTACCCCAATAACAGTGTTCCATTCATCCAGTGACAACAATTCCAAAGGCTTAAACAACACCACTGCAGCATTGTTGATTAAAACATCTATACGTGAAGTTATAACCAGCGTTTTTTCAATGAGATTATTCACACTGGTTTCATCTGAAGTATCAGTACTGATAAACTTTACATTACCAATTGATGAGTATTCCTCTTCACATTCCAGTCCGGCCTCGGTATCCTTCTCTGCCACTACGACATTGTAATCACTGTATAGCAGCTCACGCACGATACACTTTCCAATCCCCTGACCTCCACCGGTAACAATAGCTGTTTTATTTGCCATCACCCCTCCAGATCAAATTCACCAATTACTAGTTGTTTGTACATCGTATTTTGCACCGAGCCTCGAATATGCAGTGAACCGAAGAAAAAGAAAATCATTATCCGTTTTGATCAAAAATAATTATCGCTTAACCAGGCCCACTATCTTGGCTCTGTCTAAACAGCAGAATGGTACTCTCTTTTTCTGCTGTTTAGCTTCTAATAAGCCGCCAGATAAAACAGGATCTGGCAAATAACTTTTTACTAATGTAGATCATCCGTTAATTCGTTCATATCAGTATTGATCTGGCTTAAGAAGGTAAGAACAATCTCATTAAATCGCTCAGGTGCTTCAGCTCCCGGAGCATGACCAATATGCTCCATCTCTACAAAAGATGCATTGGGTAGCAACCCAAGAACATCTTCAATCATAGAGGGGGTAACCTCTTCATCCAAACTCCCTCTGATAAGCAGGATATTTTGTATTAGTTGGCCTGTAGCTTTGGTTTCAGGAATATAGGATCCAAATGCATCTGATGTAAAAAGTGAGCGCATAGACCTGGAGGTTCCTTTATAGTAGAACTGTCTGTGAAATTGTGATTCGCAGTGAGAACCTTCACCTCCAGGAACAAGTGTCCCCCCTCGTTTGATAAGTCTATTGAATAAGAACAGATCGGCTATCACTCTGCCGACAGCAGGTATGCGAACCAGTGATAAGTTTTTATTCATGGGGGAATCGCTTCCTGGTAAATTCAGTACCGGTGCAATTAAAACGATTGATCTGACCCGTTCAGGAAATTTTGAGGCAAACGTCACAGCTATACTTCCACCGAAACTGGGTCCTAACAGGTCGACCGGGGCATTAATATCAAGAGAGCAGAGAAGTTCTGAGAGCTGTCGCTTGAAAAGAGACCGGTTGTTTTCAGCTTTGGGCCTGTCAGATTCACCTCTTCCATATTGGTCATAGAGCAAAACACGATACCCAGCCTCAGCAAAAGCATCACCCTGAAATTTAAAAACACACATGGGGATAGTCCCGCCATGAATCATAACAACCACCTGGCCGGTATCAGGACCATTCAACTGATATGCAGTGTAACCATCACTGAGTTTAACATAGTCCAGCCCTGTTTTTTCTCTCACCGACTGATCAATGCGGATATTTTCACGATGTGAAAAAATGGAATATAACGCTACTGCCAGTATAGCTATTACCGAAACAATAATGGCCACAATTCTTTTCATCTGTTCTTCCTTACAGGTTTAGTGATGTGATATTTTGCCCCTTTTTGATAACCCTGTTAAAGTAGTTTATTGATCTATTAAATTCTAATAAATCATACCTTGAGGTGGCATTGAACAATCAGGTTCCCATCATTTATATCCTGCACGTTCAATTCCTTCTTTCATTCTATCTTTTCCTCTTCCGTGGTTAAAAATCCGAAGAATTACAACCACTGAAAACACGGAACACACGGAAAGGAGAACAAACAAAACTCAGAGGTCTGAAGTCAGCACTGAGCCATAAACTAACCTCTCATTCCCCTTCCCCTTTCCCTTTCGTGTGTTCTGTGCCTTCCGTGGTTAAAAATCCGAAGAATTACAACCACTGAAAACACTGAAAGCACGGAAAGGAGAACAAACAAAACTCAGAGGTCTGAAGTCAGCACTGAGCCATAAACTAAGCTCTCCTTTTACTTCTCCTTCCGTGTGTTCCGTGCCTTCCGCTTTTGGAGGGCACTGGCAAGAAAGTGCCGCCTTCCCTGGCCTCCCTAGCCCTCCGCACAGCTATGTGAGGCGGGCGTAGGGCAGGCCGTCCCCCCTGGCGCGCTTTACCCTTGTCTCATTTGTGATCACAGCATTTGGTTTTTACCGAAGTTACTCTGAGATTGCGACGACTTCATTAAAAGGGTACCCGAAAATTCCGGCGCAGAGGATTCAATTGCACCACAGGATAAAAACACCGCAAGACATAGGTTTTTATTAGCAAGACACGATAAACTATGCGCAAGACCTATCACTCCGGCGCAAGAATCACAAAATGTCGGCGCAAGACATGGGATTTTGTTCGCAAGACATGGTAGTCTGTGCGCAAGATCTTTCACTCTGGCGCAAGAATCACTAAATACCGGCGCAAGACATGGGATTTTGTCCGCAAGACACGATAAACCATGCGCAAGACCTATCACTCTGGCGCAAGAATCACTAAATACCGGCGCAAGACATGGGATTTTGTTCGCAAGACATGGTAATCCACGCGCAAGACCTACCACTTCGGGCGCAAGAATCACAAAATATCGGCGCAAGACATGGGATTTTGTTCGCAAGACACGATAAACCATGCGCAAGACCTATCACTCCGGCGCAAGAATCACAAAATATCGGCGCAAGACATGGGATTTTGTTCGCAAGACATGGTAATCGGTGCGCAAGATCTTTCACTCTGGCGCAAGAATCACTAAATACCGGCGCAAGACATGGGATTTTGTTCGCAAGACATGGTAATCCACGCGCAAGACCTACCACTTCGGGCGCAAGAATCACAAACTACCAGCGCAAGACATGATAATCCATGCGCAAGACCTACCATTTCACTGACGCATAAACTAGCCTCTTCACGAAATAGGTAATACAGACGGACGGGAAAAACTAATCAGGAATAACAACCACTGAAAACACGGAACACACGGAAAAAGAAGAAACCAGAAAATTCGGAGGTCTGAAGTCAGGGCTGACCCATAAACCAAACTCTCCTTTCCTTTCCCCTTTCCGTGTGTTCTGTGCCTTTCGTGGTTAGAAATCCTAAGAATAACAACCACGGAAAACACTGAAAGCACGAAAATAAGAACAAACAACACTCAGAGGTCTGAAGTCAGCACTGACGCATAAACTAAGCTCTCCTTTTACTTCCCCTTCCGTGTGTTCTGTGCCTTCCGTGGTTAAAAATCTTAAGAGTATCAACCACGGAAAACACGGAAAGCACGGAAATGAGAAAAAACAAAATCCAGAGGTCTGAAGTTAGCACTGACCCACAAATTAACCTTCTATCCCCTTCCGTGGTTAAAAATCCTAAGACTATCAACCACTGAACACACGGAAAGCACGGAAAAGAGAAAAAAACGAAAATCAGATGTCTGATGTCTGCACTGACCTATTAATTAACCACCTATCCCCTTCCCCTTCCGTGTGTTCCGTGCCTCCGCTTTTTGAGGGCACTGGCAAGAAAGTGCCACCTTCCCTGGCCTCCGTAGCCCTCCGCACAGCTATGTGGGGCGGGCGTAGGGCAGGCCGTCCCCCCTGGCGCGCTTTACCCGTGCATCATTTGTGAACACAGTATTTGGCTTTTATCGGAGTTACTCTGATAGATGGGAACGGCCGCATTGAAGTGGTCGCCGAAAATTCCGGCGTAGAGGATAATAACATTAAATCACGCCCGGGGCACATTATTCATTCACCCAACCCAGGTGCTACCGCTCCGGGTGACGGTTGCCGAAGGACCATCTCTGGATAACAGTTTCACATACGACTAAGCTCAGTGCAGGTTTCGATCAAAACTGCTTGTGATTCCTGCCTCTTCACCTGCGGCTTACATAACCCATACCTCCATTATTGCCAAATTTCGATAAAAGGCCATGTGGAAAGAGAGCCTTTCGCCGTGTATAAGGCAAATTGTTAGCTACAGGACATATAACAACCCACCCAAATTGCTTGCTCCCAAATAACTCTTGGAAGTATGATTTTGCTTATATAATTACCTGTCAGTTGTATAAAATATCAAAACTCCTATCAGTCATAGATTGAAGTATAAAAGAATCATCAAAAAAAGACCCCAGCTGTTGTATTCGTGAGTACACTTTTGAGGACAGAATTGTAAAACTGGTCTCTTTTGCAGCGAAATGAATTTATACTTAAAGTAGATAGATTTACCAGTGCACTCGTGCTAATTTTGTTTAAACAGGATAATATAAGAATCTATCCGATTAAACCCGGATGTTAAAACATCTTTCCCTCTAAAAAGGAGTGGAGAATCTATGTTTATATCAAAAAAAACAGTCATAGTAGTTCTACTTGCGCTTTTCCAGACAGCTGTATCCCAAACGGTTCTAACCGTAGCTAAAGATGGAAGCGAAATGTACACCTCTGTCAGTGCTGCTCTGCACGATGCAGGGAGAGATTTTATCATAGAAATTCGTGATGACGCAGTGTATGAAGAGCAGGTAACCATAGGCAGAGAACACAGCGGACTTACGCTCAGATCAAGGAATCAACGGAGTAAACCGGTAATTAAGTACACCGATGTGACTAATGTAGGGCCAAGAAATGCACAGGAGGCACAAATTGATTCATTAATAACTTTCGATAAAAATGGAGCACTGCGCATCCTTAACGCAAGTAATATTACAATCGATGGAATAATTGTGGATGGCGGTGGGGCAGAACCTTTCGGCTATGATAATATATGGAATCCCGGAGGACATCCGCTTTTCCATGGAAATACAGCATTATGTCTCTGGAACAGCTATAATGTAATTGTAAGAAATTCTGAACTGAGAAATGCTTATTTCGGCATAGCGATTAAAGACAGAAACGAGGGGGGGATATTTGGAAATGATAACCCATCTGATATCCATCCTGAAAGGGTCATTCCCATGTCAGGGTTTAGAATGGCTGGTAACCATCTGATCGAATACAATCGCATACATGGTAACTCCTGGGGGATTTTTATGGAGTCGATGTGGGATTTGGGTTCTACAATCAGATTTAATAAGATATTCGATAATTATCATCAGACACCTCAAATACTCGCTACAGTGGATGGCTTATCAGGGGGACAAGAACAACCAGGTGGGGCTTTGCTTTCGAAGGATCACATGCTAACCCCTTTGGCAATTTATAACAACACTTTTCACAACAATTTTTTAACCTACGGAGGTCTGTGGAAAAGTGGAGCACATCATTTGGTATTCAATAACATCTACAGCCGCCCTAAGTTTTTATGGAGTCAGGGATATCAGCCCGGTGGAGAGTATAGTGGCTCACAAAACCTGGCTCTGGATCCCGAATTTGTAAATAGAATGAAACATTGTATCTATTCTGTGCAGTATCGTGAACCAACGTTTCGTACTGACATACATGTAAATACAACCTGTCATACCGGAGGTACTCATATCAGGGGTGCAACACAGGTTAATGTGATGAACAATCTGCAGCCACAGTCTGGGGCCTATGTTGATGTCGAGTGTCCAAATGGATCAAACGTTAGTGTGTTTTCAGACCAGATTATGGCGGAGGGTGCTTTGATTGCGTCACAGCAGGAAGATGCAGCCTTTCCCTCATCTGCCCAGGTTCGCTGGTTTGAAATTCAGAATCATTTTAAATCACTCGATCCTGCAAACGATCATTTTCTTGAACCAGACTGGGATAATCCCTTTGTCGCTCAATACATAAAGGGAGGCGGGTGGCCGGAAGCCGGGATTGTTAAGGGTGATGGAACAATCGCAGACATTGGTGCTGTTCAGTATAATTCAAAGCAGACTGTGCTTGCACGTATAGAACCGAATAAACCAGTGATGATAGACGGTAATGGTACAGCTACTCTTGAGTTTACACTGTCAACGTATGGTGGGGTATTTGAAAATCCAAGAGTTAAATATATCAGATATGTGAGAAATTTGCCCTTTCCCGAAAGGAGAGCATTGACCGAATCTAATATTGTGTCGCTGGATGTGTCTGGTGCCCAGGTTAAAATTAATGCTCCTACAAGAATTGATGTGCCAAATACTCCTGAACCCGGAGACTATGCTTTTATTGAATTGGTCATTGAAGGAACTGATAACGAAGGAAGAACTGTTGTAAGTGATGTTGGGTTTCTTCCCTATAGAGAGCTGAATTATTTAATCGATGTGGATGTTTTGGATCTTGATGGTAATGTTTTGGATACAGTGAGAGTTGGAGAAAATGTCAGAGTAAGGCTTCGTTCAATGCAAAGAAATGGAGAGCGATTTACACAACCTCTGGATACGGTTCAGGTAAGACTTAGTTCCGGCAATCTTCTTTACAGGTATCCGGAAGCAGGATTAGATCCAGTCGAAGAACTGAGGTTGCCTGGACTTACAATAGAAAGTGTATCGAATGTGATGTTTACCGCGGTGCCTCGCGGTGGCTCAGAGATGGTAGAAGCGACAGGGCTATGGACTAATCCCGGGCAGCATGGTGTTACACTTGGTTTTTATGGCTCATCCTCAGTTGTTGTTTTGCCAGGCGATCCCGCTGAGGTTAGATTCATTAATCCACCATCAATAAGTGTTACCGATACTCTTCGCACTATCTATCCTGGTCAGCCCTTTAGTACTGAACTTCGGGTTTTTGATCATTTCGGCAATGCTACCGATATCCCCGCACTGGTCAGGTTGGAAAGTTTACATCCTCGGATTGGAAATGTAGAGATACCTGTGGAACATAATTCAGATAACTCTGGTAATGTTTCCTTTACCACAATGGTAACACAGGGCGGCGAGGGGGATCTATTTACATTGAGAGCTACATTGGATGTAAATGGAGCCACTGATGAAGCCCGGCTAAGAGTGGGTCCGGCAAGTGATTACTTTCGGATTTTCTACGGCGATACTCTTGAATACGACATTGGTGCTCAATTGCAGGGGTATGTCGGGCAGAGATTGCCGGTAGTAATACGGGCCTTGGGAGGAGAAGACCGTGCTACAGTGCTGTCTTACAGGGATACTGAAGTTGAAATAGAGACAAGTGGCTCAATTGCAGTTTTTGAGTCTGTAGATGCTTCAACACAACAATCTTCATTTAATCTTATAAATGGTGAACTCAGGATTTGGGTTACAGGCACAAATGTACTGCATAATGGTGAGATTACTGTATATCCTGTAAATGATAGAACTATACTGCCTGGTACAAGAAGTGAGATCTATTTTTCTCAGAAACCACTTCTTGTCGATTATGGAGTGGTGTATGCTGATTCCGGTGACGGACGTGTAAATAGAATGGAAGTTTATTATCAAAACGATCTTGAAGAGGCCCCCGATTCAATTAAACTTTTCTGGCCCAGAAAGGTTGATGGTCACAGAAGGGTTGCTGTTGGTTCAGACCAAATTCTTATCAATCCGGATAACCCCAAACATGTCACAGCTATTTTTCGGGATCCGTTTCCTGCTGCAATAACCACTTATTCAGGGGATGATATCCTTGGAACCCATTTCTACACTACCAAAGACCCGCTTATTAGGCCACCACTTGTTCAGGTAAACACCTTCAGGGTAAAAGACAGTGTCGGGCCTATGATCACTAGTGGCATTGTTCACGAAAGGCTCAGCCCGGGAGTAGATACACTGATCCTGACATTCTCTGAAAGACTTGCAGAAGGCACATTGTTAGGAGAAACTCTCTTACTTACTAAAAAAGAAGATAACCGGCAGGTTGTACTGACTGTCAAAAAGGTCGTTCCGTTTATGGATGCCTTTAAAGTAATTGTTGAAGATGCCGGTAGTGATGCTCCCATGAAGGGTGACTTGCTTAGCTTCACAACCGAAGTCAGAGATCTCCGGGCTCAGATTCATGCTCATGAAAATAATACCCCTATTGTGCTTGGACTTAAAGCCGTACCTCCGGGTGTGGATTCTGCTTTTTATTATGACACAAACGCAGATGGGGTTGTAGATCAGGTCGTGCTGCATTTTAACAAATCTGTGCACATTGAGGATATGAACCTGAATTTAACATGGTTTGGTGGAAACGAAACCGGCTTATTGAATGCAAGCTCGTTTGCTTTTGCTTCAGATAGCTCCAGCATCACAGTCAATGTTCTGAATGCATTCAATCAAAATGTTGCAGACATAACTCATGGTACAATGTCTGCCACTATTGGTTTCGAAGATTTTGGTGAAGAGGTGAGTTCGCTTGTAGAAGACAGAGCCGCGCCAGTGATCACAAAAGCAATGTATCGGCCGGGAGCCATTCTTAGTGATGGGGAAATTGCACGTGATACACTTATTGTAACTTTCAGTGAGCATATTGAAATTCCTCATTATGGAAAACCCTTCAGCCTGATTGCTGAGCACAATGGCGAAATTCGTCACTATTCTTTGGACCTGATACACTACCGGGAACGATTACTTGAACATGTATTTATTCTTGGAGATACAGTTCCCGAAGACTTCTTTCCGGCTGCAGGAGATTCTATATATATAAACCATGTCGCAAAAGTTGTTGATTTAATGGGCAATGTTCAGGATAATCCCCAAAATAAAAGAGTGCCTCTTGAAATAGGAGAGATCCCAATACAGATAACGGCTTCCGTTGGTCCAAGTCCTTATCGCTGGGGGCAGGAAGTTACACTCCAGGATGGTCTTGGTGAATTTAATGGACTGCTGTTTCGTCTGGATGTAAGGGCGAGAGTTTCAGAGGGCCTTAACCTGGACGCAATGGTTACCGTTTACGATAATATGGGCAATATAGTTCTTAATACTAACATGGAACAGGAGCAGTCCAGATCATATCTAACCTATAAATGGAGGCATCCGCTCAGCAATCGCAAAGGCAGAAATGTTGCTGCAGGAACTTATCTTGCATTTTTCAACGTAGTAAGAGATGGAACTGTCAGAAGCATTCCGGTTAAGTTTTCTATTCTTAAATAATGAAAAGAGGGTACCAGAAGACAGAAGACAGAAGTAGAAGTAGACCCATAAACTGGGTACCAGAAGAGAGAGGACAGAGGTCAGAAGACAAAAGTAGACCCATAAACTGACCCTCCTTTCCTTTCCTCTTCCGTGTGTTCCGTGCTTTCCGTGGTTAAAAATCCCAAGACTATCAACCACTGAACACACTGAAAGCACGGAAAGGAGAACAAACAAAACTCAGAGGTCTGAAGCATCACTGAGCCATAAACTAGCCTCTCATCTCCCTTCCTCTTCCGTGCCTTCCGTGGTTAAAATCCTAAGAATTACAACCACTGAACACACTGAAAGCACGGAAAGGAGAACAAACAAAACTCAGAGGTCTAATGTCTGCACTGACCTACTAATTAACCGCTCATCCCCCTTCACCTTTAAAACCATCCCTATTGTAAGTATATTATGATATCTGAAGCGGCTGTTCTTCCTTCGGAGCTTATAAATAACTTCTGTACATTCATTCCATGCTTGATTGAGGAAGGAAGCAATTTTTATGAGAAAGGTGAATGAAGTTCAAAAAAAGTTTTTAAGTGATTATGGGAACAATACGTTACTTTTGAAGTATTTAGGTGTTTGGAAATATGTCTATCTGCTTCTACATGCGACTTTATTCGTTTGTATGCACCATTTGATTGTGGCAGGTCTTTACCAATTACTTTTCATCCCAATACCGGTATGGACACTCCTCTATATTGTTGTTAACCATCATTTAAGCAAGATAATTGAGAGGGAATATTCTATCAAAAAAAACAGCAAGATCTTCTGGAACAAAAAGGCTTATTACCATTTCAGGGATGAACGGTTTGCGGAATTTATTAAGGGCGAATACAAAAAGACTAAAGAAATTGAAAAACTCATTCAGATCTTAGAAAGAAAGGTAAGTAGAATTAATTTTACAACAACACAGCAGATAATATCCTTAGCAATTACCTCATTAGCGATAGTAGCTACATGGCTTCTCAGTGATATTACAGTAAACAATCAATCATTTATTCAGGTGGTATTTTTAATTTTAGGTTTTCTATTTGTATCATTTTTGTTGAAAATATCATTCGAAGAGATTGCTGGCTGGGTGACTAAAAAGTAAACTAAATTAGAGTTAATAGATGTTTTGGACAACATACATTTAGAAATGCTGAGAGATGAAGAAACAATTGACCTTAAACGCGTCTAAGGACAGTTATATAGTAAAAGAGTGGATTATACTGTCCGATCTCAGTATGTAAGCACAGAACTTCTGAAACCCCCACCCCCCCCCCTACATAAGCTCCGCTATCGAGCGCACTATTCTGTGAGGAGCTATTGTTGAGCCCGCGGGCAATCCCTTCCCCCGCACATCATTCCAAACGGTGTAAAACCCCAGCCTCGATGGGACCTCAACCTCCCACTCAAGATTATCGCCCACCATCCAACAGTTTGAAGCCTCTTCTCCCAGTCGCTCCAGGGCAAGATTGTAGATACCCTCCAGCGGTTTTCCAAATCCAAGCTCCCCTTCTATCAAAATGGTGTCAAAATAGGACTCAAGCCCAAAACGCTTTATCTTATCCCGCTGAAGACCAGCTTCACCGTTGGTCACAAGCGCCATTTTTACACCCTTTGACTTAAAATGCTTCAGTGTGTCGATCGCTCCGGGAAACAGGTACATGGCACTGAGCCGCTTTGCGGAATACTCATCGGCCAAACGCTCTCCAAGCTCACTGTCTGTAATATTTAGCGACTTAAACGCCTCTTCAACGATCTTTCGCCTGGCCTGCTTCTGATTATTGCGCCCTATCCGGTGACGCTCTTTGTCACCCCAGTACCAGCGTGAAGCATCCATAAGGGAATCCAAAAGCTTCTGACACTCTACTCCGGTTTCCCCGGCGTAAGCACTGCACACCTCCTGCAAAACCGGGCCGCTAACCAATCCAAATGCTACAATAGTATCATCGAGATCAAACAGTATCCCTCCCGGCGTGACAGATCTTTGATTATTCATTACCTACTCTTTTCATTACGTATACTTTTACCCCCTAACACCTATCGGTCTGGTCCTTTCAAGACTTAAGCTGCTTTGAGGGATAAAACTTTTTATGATTTAAAACCGGCGATGATTACTATTACCCTTTAAACATCCCCGCTCTGGAGCAACCGGTCAAACTCCTCTTCACCAATTATGGATACCCCAAGCTTCTGAGCCTTAGCGTACTTTGAACCCGGGTCCTCACCTGCAAGTACATAATCGGTTTTTTTACTCACACTTGAAGTAACTTTCCCCCCGTCAGCCTCGATTTTCTCTTTTGCCTGATCACGGGTATATTTGGAAAGTGCCCCGGTGAGAACAAACGTTTTGCCCGAAAAAACCCCACCTGTTTGAACCTTGCCCCTGTTACCTCTCATGTTTACACCCAGAGCCCTTAATCGCTCGATGGTATGACGGTTCTCTTCGCGATCAAAAAAGATCCTTACGCTCTGAGCCATTATGGGCCCAAACCCTTCAAACGCCTCTATCTGCTCAAGGGGTTTAGAGTAAAGTTCCTGAATATCCTCTATTTGATTGCTGAGATCTTTGGCAGCTTTTGCACCAATCATTCGGATTCCAA
The DNA here is from genome assembly GCA_029688955.1 of Chitinispirillales bacterium ANBcel5. Taxonomy (NCBI): domain Bacteria; kingdom Pseudomonadati; phylum Fibrobacterota; class Chitinispirillia; order Chitinispirillales; family Chitinispirillaceae; genus Cellulosispirillum; species Cellulosispirillum alkaliphilum. The sequence continues at coordinate 68,689 of JARUKZ010000021.1, forward strand.
GGCCATGAATAAGTCGCTCCAGCGGATTGTGCTTCGATTTATCCACTGCCTTAACGATATTAGTGGCCGATTTTTCTGCCATCCGTTCCAGATCAACCAGCTTTTCCACAGAGAGCTCGTAAAGATCAGCAACATTTTGCACCAGACCGACCTCTACCAATTTCTTTAGCAGTGATGGCCCCAGTCCCCTTATATCCATGGCGGTACGTGAGACAAAGTGCTCAAGTGATGCAAGCAGCTGTGCCGGGCAGGCGGTGTTAAAGCAGCGAACCGCCACCTCACCTTCAAGCTTTTGCAACGCTGAGCCGCAGGATGGACACTGTGATGGTGGGAGTGTGGGGGTAGAGTGAGCATCACGCTTTTCTGTAAGCACTTTCACCACTTTGGGGATGATCTCCCCACCCTTCTCTATCTCTACTGTATCATGTACCCTTACATCCAGCCGGGCGATTTCATCATAGTTGTGAAGAGTTGCGTTTTTGATAGTTGTACCGGCCAAAAATACCGGCTTTAACCGTGCTATCGGGGTGACCACACCGGTTCGACCCACATTGGCTTCAATCTTTTCCACGATGGTTACTGCCTGTTCCGGTTGATACTTATAGGCTATGACCCACCGGGGGGCTTTGGCAGTCGAACCCAGGCGGCGCTGAAACGCAAAGGAATCCACCTTTATCACCACTCCATCAACAGGAAAGGGGAGGTCATGGCGTTTGTGTTCATATTCATTGCAAAACCCGGTTACCTCTGTGGGGGAGTGAAGAACAGGGGAGTGAATCACCACAGGAAATCCCAGCCCCTTTAGGTGTTCAAGGTTTTGGTGATGGCTTTGGGAGTGAAGGTCCGAGAGCAGAAAGTGAGCCATGAAACTTAAATTACGTGATGATACTTCACGGGAGTCCTGAAGCTTAAGAGTGCCGGCGGTGGTGTTTCTGGGATTTTGCATCGGCTTCTGACCGTTTTCGACCATAGCCTCATTAAGAGCGGTGAAATTACTGAACGTCATATATACTTCACCCCGCACCTCAAAGGGCTCTTTATAATCGACCATCAGCGGAACCGATCGTATGGTACGAACATTGGGGGTAACATCATCGCCCACCAAACCGTTACCCCGGGTGATTGCACGTACAAAATGGCCGTTTTCGTAGTGAAGCGAAATCGCTACTCCATCGATCTTAAGCTCGCTCACAAAAGTAATTTTCTCCCCCGGAAGCGTCTTCTGCATGCGCGTGACCCATTCCTTAAGCTCCTCTTCTGAGTAGGTGTTATCGATACTCATCATGGGGATAGTGTGCTCTACCTTGGGAAACTCCTTTGTGAGATCACTTCCCACTCTGTGGGTGGGAGAGTCGGGGGAGTCGTATTGGGGATACTGCTTTTCGAGTTTTACCAGCTCCTCATAAAGCGCATCATACTCCCTGTCTGATATGAGTGACTCGTTTCTGCCATAATAGGCCTGATCATATCTATGAATTAGATTTCTGAGCTCTTCAATCCGCTGCCGGGGTTCTGACATAAATGACCCTGTTTTGTTGCTAAAGGTTAATACTGCTATATTTTGCTGTTTATTCTACACATTCATTTTCCGGCAAACTCATCAAAGACCATCGCTGCAGAACCCATCACCCCTGCATCTTCGCCCATCTGAGCAATCGTCATATCACACCGTTCATAAATCGCGGGCCAGCAGTATTTCTTTGTGTTCTCTTTTACCGCATCCAGAATAACATCTCCGGCCATCATCACTCCACCGCCCAGTACTACCCTGTCGGGTGCTAAAGAGTTTAGTGTAATCCCCACTGCGCGGGCAAGCATGTCGGTCGCTGTTTTGTGCACAGAAACAGCTGCATAGTCGTTTTTCGCCACATAATCGTACACCATTTTTGAAGTAACCTGTGAAGGGTCCTTTCTGAGTTCTTCAGCAAAAGGGGTCGTAACACCCGGATCAGTGCACAAACTTTTGGCCAGGTTAACGATCCCTGTAGCCGAGGCGTATCGCTCCACACAGCCCTTTTGACCGCAGTTACACTGTAAGCCATTGGTTTCCACTACAATATGACCAAGCTCTCCAGCCATGCCGTGACTTCCCTTATACAGTTTGCCACCAAGCGCTATACCGCCCCCGATTCCTGTGCCCAGCGCAAAACAGACCATATTTTTTACGCCTTTTCCGGCCCCAAACCTAAGCTCTGCAAGCGCAGTAACGGTGACATCATTTCCCCCCGTGGCCTTAAGCCCGTATTTTTCCATGATAGGCGCGAAAACCTGTGTGCCCTTCCACCCGGGAAGATTCTCCGCTCCCCCGAGCATCAGCCCATCCTGATCGATAAAGCCCGGGGTCCCTATCCCCACTCCAAGGATCGAATCGGTGCCGCCATTTTTTTCGACCAGCATGCCTATGAGAGTAAGAATGTTCTCCATCACACGCGCTCCGCCCTTCTCTGCCTCGGTGGGGATTCGTGTAACATGCTTGCTTTCACCTTTTTCTGTAAGGATTATACCTTTAAGGTTAGTTCCTCCAAGATCGATACCGATTGCGACTTTTTCCATTTTCACGCTCCGTTTTTAAGAATGGGATACTTTAAAGAGTTAAAATAGTTTTTGTGCAAACACCTGAAACGGGTGTATTTTTGACTGATGACCACCAGATTACGAATAATTGACGATAGTGCTCACGAGCCGCGCTTTAATATGGCTGCAGATTACTACCTTTTAAAAAATTGCAGCAAAAGCGACTGCGTAAACGTGCGCATCTACAGTTGGACCGTCCCCTCCATTACCCTGGGTTATATGCAAAACGCTCAGGAAGTGCTCGATATGGAAGCAATAAAGCGGGACGGGGTGCACTATATCAGGCGGCCCACCGGCGGAAGAGCGGTTCTTCATGATGATGATATCACCTATAGCTGTATCTTCCCCCACGCGGTGACCTCGATGGGGACCTCCATTGCACAAACCTATGCCATTATCACCCGCTGTTTAATTGATGGCCTTAAGCGCTGCTCCATCCCCTGTGATACTCACGACTCCTACGATGAATTCAGGGAACTTAAACGGGAGATAAAACTGCCCTGCTTTTTAAGCCCCAACAGAGATGAAGTGATGGTGGGGGGGCGAAAGCTTGTTGGCTCTGCCCAAAAACGTACTATCGATGGAGTGTTGCAGCATGGCTCGATTCCGCTAAGCTGTGCCTACCGAAGACTTCCGGAGTATCTTCAAATCGATGATAAAAGTAGACGGGTGCAAAAACGGGCCCTGGAGGCAAAAAGCATCTCTATCAATGAAGTAAATCCCGAAATCAGCCCACAAAAGCTTATCGGTGAAATCATTGAGGCTTTCATTGCAAATCTGCCCTTTGAGCAGATAGTGCGGGGCGGCTGGAGCCATGAAGAGTTTAGGGAAATTAACGCGGTGGCACAATCACCGGATTTTGTGCAAAGCTTTCTGTAGTATGCTATAATTGAGAAAAAATTAATTGAACGGGATAAGGATCAACTTATGAAACGGATAGTTCTTACCGGCGGAGGCACTGCCGGGCATGTAACACCAAATCTGGCCCTGCTGCCTGCGCTTAAAGAGCTCTCATTTGATATCCATTACATAGGGACAAAGAGTGGAATAGAGCGCAAACTGGTCGCGAGAGAGGGAGTCACGTATCATCCGGTTAGTGCCGGAAAGCTGAGGCGCTACTTTGATTTTAAGAATTTTACCGATCTGTTTAAGATCGCTCTGGGGTTTTTTCAGGCTTTGGTACTGATGGTAAAGCTTCGTCCGGGGGTCGTATTCAGTAAGGGCGGATTTGTATCCTGTCCGGTGGTGTGGGCGGCCAGGCTTTTTGGTATACCGGTGATAATACACGAATCCGATATTACCCCGGGCCTGGCAAACAAACTCTGTGCCCCCTTTGCCCAAAAGATCTGTTTCAGTTTTCCCGAAACCGAGGCTCATATTAAGGAAAAAAAGCGTGTATACACCGGTTTGCCCGTAAGGGATTCACTTTTAAGGGGCAGTGCTACTCAGGGAAGAAAACTCTGCAGCTTTGACAACGAATTGCCGGTAATACTTGTCATGGGGGGGAGTTTAGGGGCAAAGGTGATAAACGAAACGATTCGCGAATCACTTGATACTCTGCTTGAAGAGTTTAACATCTGCCATCTCTGCGGTAAAGGTGCTCTTATAGAAAGGAATGTGCCGGGGTACTGCCAGTTTGAATATGTTAATGAAGAACTCGCGCACCTGATGGCTGCTGCTGATATTGTGGTGTCACGCTCAGGCGCAACATCACTTTTTGAATTTCTGGCCCTTAAAAAGCCCAATCTGTTGATACCTCTTTCTACCGGCGCAAGCCGGGGGGATCAGATTCTCAATGCTCAGTCATTTGAAAAACAGGGCTTTAGCCGCGTACTGCTTCAGGAAGAGATGACCGTTACAACTCTTACCGAAAACATAAGAGACCTTTACAGAGACAGAAGGCGGTACGTTGAGGCCATGGGTAGCGCCAAGGCCCTTGAAGGGAAAGCGAAGATTGTGGAACTACTGACTGAGGTACTATAATTAGAGATGGTTTTTGATTCTCTTTTATTCTCCTGCTTGAAGCTCAGAGCTATTCTTTTCTCGCCGTCCCGCAGTCTCTGCGTCTGGCGGTCTTT
>JARUKZ010000022.1 GCA_029688955.1 Chitinispirillales bacterium ANBcel5
TAATGTTCCTAATCCAATGAGAATGGGGGAGGGAACCCGTTTCTATTTTCACCATAGCGATGTTGTTTATAGCAGAGATGTTCAGTTGGAGATTAGAATCTACACTCTTGGTGGAAGATTAATCAGAGTTATACGCGACCCAGAAAACGGATATTTGTGGGACGGAAGAGATCAGGCGGGAAATGTTCTTACACCAAATGTGTACCTGTATCAGGTAAAAGCGCATTCAGAGGGGTTTAGAAAGACTACCACCAGTGATATAAAACGATTAGTGGTACATCCACCGAGATAGCTTTTGTGGTCAAATGTGAAAATGGTGGTAACATAATTACTAATTAAAGGAAATGGGAGATTTGTTTTTTCCTTTTCCTGCTCAAAGCTAATAGTGGTTGTTATGCGGTCGTCTTGATCTATCGTGTAAGCCACCTAATCCCTCTTGAATGAGGCGTTCCCGCTATTTGTAGCCGCTTTTTGTACTACTCCCGTATTCTCGACATAATTCAGTGATACGACATCCCTGCTTAACGACTTCAGCACAAATTCTGTTCTTTTTTGATGCAAGACCTGTACCTCCTTTCACGGCATCATCAGTCTCCTTTCAAGAGACTAACTAAATTATAATTGATGTGGTTACTTATGTCTTGAACCTGCACCGGTACGGTAACCTGCCAATACTACAACCGTAACTCATTAAACGTAACGATGCAATGCACATTTTACTACAGTTACATTCACTATTAGTATTTAGCTACTGTAAAAATGTCTTGCTTCCGAGTGGATTTAGGCAAAAAAAAAGGGGATAATGCTGCTAATGAGCACTATCCCGGACTGTTAGCTTTAACTATGAGCAGGTTCTACATAGTAATCATAGAAAAGATTACATCGAAAAATATGGCTATTTCTGGACCACCACCTGCATTAACAGGAAATTCTGTAATATCGATTCCAATATCAAAATTCATAAAAGGAATAGTCGGGGGGTGAATCCTTAGCCCGCCAGCCAAATACAGATACAGGTTACTGTCATAAAAATCTAAAGATAAACCAGTTTCACCCATAAACGACCATACATCGACCGGGGTCACAATAAAACCCAGGTCTGCACCCATCGAAATTCTGCTATCACCGATTTGGGTGTGAGGTGTTACAGCCATTTGGAAATTGTAATCCTGAACGAATCCATAGGTGAGGAACATTCCAAAACGTGGTCTTGCCCCTTCGGGGATTCCATGAACACCATTTGGGACGCGAATCAACGTAGAGGCTATACCCACTCCCAGGGAAAGATTTTCTGAAAAGCCATACTTAGCACCAAAGGACAGTCTCCCTATATTATCCAAAATGGATGCTTGTACCTGGATATCGCCGGGAAGGGCATAGGAGATTTCGCGAAAACTGAGAACCAGGTGATAGGGTGGATTTACATGGGCTGTGGGGGTGTAGAGATAGTGTGTCGGCTGGGATGGCTCTATTGTGGTTTGGGCCAATAGGCTGCTGCTGAAGACGGCAAGAATTATGAGAGATTTAATCATCGTTGGTCCTTTGAAAATAGTAAACTCATAACCGCTTAAGTAATTAGTGTTAAATTAAACTACTGTAGTTTTGCAGTACATTAAAATACTATATATTCAGACTTAAATTATAGTCTTCTGTAGTCTAAAGAATCAAGAGCAGGAGGGCTTCTCAATCTCAGTGAAAGCTTTGGCGGTTGTAGTATCTAATTAAAACAACCGACCAGGTTGAACTTACACTGCGGTGGTATCAGGGTTGTCTTTGAGCAGCCCATAGAGGTGTTGAATGACCCTGTCCAATCCTTCACCGGTTATTGCAGAGATGACAAACCAGTCTTTGGGTATCTTCTTCAAATCGTTCTCAGAGAGGATGTCACGTTTGGTCATTATGAAGCATTTGGGTTTAGATGCGAGGTGCTCACTATAATGGGCAAGCTCATCAATCAGAACAGAGGCATCATGCAGTGGATCGGGAGAGATGGATTCAACGAGTATCGCAAGCACCCGGGTTCTCTCTATATGGCGTAGAAATTTGATTCCAAGCCCCCGTCCTTCGTGACATTTTTCTATAAGTCCCGGTATGTCTGCTACTACAAAGGACTGATGTATTGATGGTATTTTTACAATGCCAAGATTGGGCTCTTTTGTAGTGAAGGGGTAATCAGCTATCTTTGGTTTTGCTCTGGAAATTTTGGATAGTAGAGTGGATTTACCGGCATTGGGTCTTCCCACAAGCCCTACATCAGCCAGAACTTTCAGTTCAAGGCGAATCTCCTTTTCTTCACCCGGTTTACCGGCTTCGCTTCTCTCGGGATTGGGATTTCTCAATGATGCCAGTGAAGCATTGCCTCTTCCACCTCTTCCACCTTTGGCTAACATTATTGTATTACCCTCAGTAATACAATCACCGATCTGCTCACCGGAGATATGGTCGTAAATTATTGTACCACGAGGAACCGATATGATAATGTCTTCAGCGCTTTTCCCTGTCTGATTTGAGCCCTTGCCATGAGCTCCCCGTTTGGCGGTGTAATGGCGACTATACGCTGCATCCTGGAGTGTGTGGACATTTGAAGAGCACATAACAAAAACATGCCCCCCTCTGCCACCATCGCCACCGTCAGGGCGTCCTTTGGGCTTATATTTCTGTTTTTCGTAGGCGTGGCATCCATTACCTCCATCACCAGCTTTAACTTTAATGACTGTTTCATCTATAAACATTTCACCACTCCTTAGCTATCAGATCGGGGCCCGCAATATCCTAGGAACCTGAACTGTTTTTTGTTGTTCCGGATGATGAAGAAGATGAAGTGCTGCTTTTTGATGAAGTTGAACCGGAGGAACTGTTATCGGCTTTTGCACCCTTTTTGTAGGAATCTGAACGATAATCGGTAATATAAAACCCGCTTCCCTTAAAAAGAAAACCTGCACCCGGAGAGAAAAGTTTTTGAACTGCTCCGTTGCATCCTTCCTTTTTACACGACTTAAGCGGCTCTGAGCTTATGCTTTGAAATTCCTCAAAAACATAACCGCACTTTTCACATTCATACTCATAGGTAGGCATGAGTTTCTCCTTTCATACCAAATCAGGTCTTTTTGTTGCCTGTATTGGGTTAACCCTGTGATGGGCTCAAAAATATATTCCGGTAGCAGGAATTATCAATGAAGTATTTCGTAACAGTTTGCTGGCACAATGTATCAACTCTGGAAGAGCGAACAGAACAGGGATACCGTGCTGCACTTTAAAGTGGTGTAAAGGGCTACTTTATCACCTCTGCATACAGATCGTAATCAGCAGCACCAATGATTTTTGCCGTAACTATAGAACCTGGTTCAAAGCTTCCGGAGCTTATAAACACTGTTCCATCCACTTCTGGGGCATCCAGACGGGTTCGTGCTTCATAATTAAAATCGGGATCATCACTTATGCGATCGATGATAATTTCCATCTCAGTTCCTATACGAGCTTCCAACAACTCTCTGCTGATATCTCTTTGTATGGTCATCAACTCCTCACACCTTTTTTGTGCAATAGAGGTGTCAGGACGAGGTTTTAGACGGTTGGCTTCCGTACCCTCTTCGGGAGAGAACGGAAATACTCCCAGCTTATCAAACTGTGCGAACTCAATAAAATCCACTAACTCATTATACTCCTTATCGCTTTCCCCCGGGTAGCCAAGTATAAAAGAGGAGCGAATGCCTGCCTGGGGTACTGTGTTTCTGATCCGTTTAACGAGACGGTACAGGTCTTTAGATAAGGGTTTGCGATTCATTGATTTAAGGATCGGATCGGAAATATGCTGAAGTGGAATATCAAAATAGGAACAAATTCTGCTTTCCCCTGCAACCAGCTCAAGCAGCTCATCGGTAACATATTGAGGATGAAGGTACATCATCCTTATCCAGGGAAAATCGGTTTCCTTAAGCAGCTTTTGCAGTAAATCAACGAGGGTACTCCCTTTATCTTTTCCGTAAAAGGAAGTATCCTGGGCGACGATGATAAGCTCTCTGGTACCCATCTCATACAACCATTTTGCTTCCTGTATGATTGATTGGGGTTCTCTGCTTTTATAATTACCTCTGATTGAAGGTATAACACAGAACGAGCATCGATGAGAGCACCCCTCAGCTATTTTTAAATGCTGAGTGGCAACCGGCTCGTAGAGTTGTCTTTTAAAAGAGGCTTCGGATGGTTTTTCCAGGAGCGGGGAGAGCACTTTTTCCCAATCTTCGACACCGGCCCACAGATCGACTTCCGGAAACTCCCGGGCTACCTGTTCTCTGAAACGCTGAGAGAAGCAACCACTCACGACGAGCTTTGAACACTTACCACCGGTTCGAAATGATCCCATTTCAAGGATTGTTTCTATCGCTTCTTCCTGCGCTTCTTTAATGAAAGCACACGTATTAACAATAATGATATCTGCAACTTTGCAGTCTTCTGTAAGTTGGTGCCCACCGGACACCAGAAGATTGAGTATACGCTCACCATCGATGAGGTTTTTACTGCATCCAAGATTTTGTAATGATATTTTTGCCATAGATTATTTAAAAAAAAAGGTTTTGCCCGGTTGGACAAAACCTGAAGTTATTGGTGTGTACGTATCTTACCACTCCGAATCGGTATCCCAGTCATCGATGTCCCAGCTATCTTCAGCATCGCCTGGTTCATCTGAGCTCTCTTCGATATCTGAAGGTTGCTCTTCTGCAACAGGTTGAGAAACTGGCGTTACCTGTGCTGTTTCTTCTTCTGCCGGTTCGCTTTCCCAGCTTGAGTATTGTTGCGGTTCGGGTTCGGTAGTAGTAGTAGTTGGTTGTGGCTCAGGATCGGAAGCGGTGGTCTGTTGTGTGCCCCAGGATGAACCGCCTGATGTTCCAAAACCAGCCCCCTGTATCCCAACGTTGTCGTTAGCTCTGTTATCCACCCAGAAATCATATCCATCAGGTTTCAAAAAATTATTACCAAAAGATTGAGCCTGAGATATGCCTCTGAAGCCACCTATTCTTACCCTGTAGTAGGTTCCATGAAGATTGGGTGCCGGGTTGTTTACCTCTACAACATAGGCTGGATACCCTTTACTATTTAACTCAGCAGAGAGGTTCTCTGCATTTGTATTGCTCTGAACGGTAGTGAGCTGCACTACATATCTGCCGTTTTCCACGAATTCGGGTTTCTGAGGTGAGGCACTTCTGGTTGGCTCCCTGGGTTCAGGCTCAGAGGGTTGCTCTGGGCTCGTGTCATCCCTGTAGAACTCATCAAAGACATCAGAAGCATCTGTTCTGAATGTTTTAGATTCACCGCGAGTACTGGCGAATTCAGATTCCTCAGGTGTTTCCTGTTTTCCACATCCCCAAATAACAGCTGCAGATACTGCTGCGATTACCAGGAACTTGCCTATGTACATAGTTCCTCCTTTAAGATATACCAAAAAAATAGCATTTTACTATTTAAAGAGATACAGTAATGTACTAAAATTACTATATAATATGAATAAAAACCACACTTTTACCATTTTTGGTGTTTATAAGCTATCTGTTTTCACAATGTTAGAAGTTAAAGTACTACGAATCTGTTAAAACCATTATTGTTTTTGTAGTTAAAGAACACCTTTAGTCGAAGGAATAACTTCACGTGCCTTTGGGTTGATAGCGCATGCCTGTGAAAGTGCTCTGCCAAAGGCTTTGAAAATTCCTTCTATACAATGGTGGCTGTTTCTGCCTCTGATAAGATCAACATGCATTGTAATTTGCGCATGATCGGTAAAAGCTTTAAAAAAATCCTGCACAAGATCACTTTCAAAAGTTCCTATCATTCTGTCTGTAAGTGTAACTTCATAAACAAGATTGGGGCGTCCTGAAATATCCAGGCACACTCTGGATAATGACTCATCCATTGGCATGTAGCAGGTTCCAAAACGTTGAATACCTTTGCAATCGCCCAGCGCTTCCCTGAAAGCCATCCCAAGACTAATACCGATATCTTCTGCACTGTGATGAAAATCAACGTGAGTGTCACCTACACACGCGATTTTTACATCAAACAGCCCATGTTTTGTGAACAAAGAGAGCATATGATCCATAAAACCATTTCCACTCTTTACCAGAAAATCACCTTTACCCTCTATTGTTATGTCGACGGTAATGTCGGTTTCCAGGGTTTTGCGGCTAACCTTTGCTGAACGGCTCATTACAAGAAACCTCGTTTTGAAAATGGAACTTTTTATTTTTCAAAAAAGCTTTTAATATGTCCTTTTAACCTATCGTTCTCTTCTGTTTTGCCCAGGCTTAATCTAAGACACCCTTCAAGCATAGGGCTTGAAGATACATCTCTGACAAGAATACCATTTTCTTTAAGATAATCAAACAACTGCTGCTTTTGGGAGCTTCTTACCAGAACAAAGTTTGCTTCACTGGGATAGACATTATCAAATGGTAATGTATTTAAAAAAGTAATTAATTCCTCACGTTCTTTTATAGTAGTATCAATATAGGTGTTTAACTTCGAACGGTTTTGAAGAATAAGTGAGGCACAATACTCAGAGAAAAAATTGATGTTATAGGGTAGTTTAATCTTATTAATCTGCTCAATTAACTCTTTATCTGCTATCATATAACCTAATCTCAGCCCTGCTGCCCCCAAAGCTTTTGAAAAGGTTCGGGTAACTATCAGATTGGGATAGCTTTTTATCAACTCAATACCATTGAATCCACCAAATTCTATGTAAGCCTGATCAAGAATACAGATGCCGCTATGGACCTCGAGAATTTCGGTAAGCTGTTGTTTTGATAGTACGCTTCCGGTTGGATTGTTGGGGGAACAAAGGATGAGTATTGAGCCGGGATTGTTTTTAACCTCATCACAAATGGCCGGTACATCGTATTGAAGATCTTCTTTAAGGTTTACAGTTTTATGTGCCGCACCAAGTCCATTTACAAGAAGGTTGTAAACGGTAAAAGTAGGGGTGCACATTATTGCTGTTGATGATTTGGATAAAAATGAGAGCATAAGAATCATAAGCATCTCATTTGAACCATTTCCAACGATAATATTTTCTGATTCTACATTAGTATACCGGGCCAGATCATCTTTTAAATGCAGTGGAATAAAATCAGGGTATCTGTTCCAGGGTCTTTCAATACAGTGTTTTGCTGCAAGTTCCTTTATTTCAGCGGTCCAGTCGCAGGGATTTTCATTCTGATTGAGCTTGATTTGTGATTCCTCTGGCGTAAGATGGTACTTTTTAAGGCTTCGGACACTGGAATTAACAAGCTTGACTGCATCTTCAATTTTCATAATGTTTTTCTATGTCTTTGTAAAGTTGGGAAATGTTTCTATCTACCTCATTTAATTCAACACATAAATAAAAAATAAGAAATATTACACAGATTAAGGCGATTATCAGAAAAATTGTCCATATCAACATTAGCGTAGTCCACTTTTTCAGTTAAAATACAACAAGCAGAGTGAATAAAGAAAAAATAATTGTTTAAAGGTCTGCCCCAAACACTTCTTTGAAATTATACCGTAACTGAGTTTGCAGTTTTTCTTCTGAAACTTCAAGCAGTTTGCTTATATGTTTAGCAGTGTATTGAACATAAGCTGGTTGATTGGTTGTGCCTCTTTTGGGGATTGGGGCAAGGTAGGGAGAATCGGTTTCAATAAAGAGACGGTCCAGTGGAATTTTGGGCACAATATCCGGTAAATGAGAATTTTTATAGGTCACGATACCAGAAATAGATACGTAAAAACCACATTCAAGCAAGTAATTGAGCGATTTTTCATCCCCGGTGAAACAGTGAAATACAACTTTTTTTGCTTGTTGCTCCCGGCATATTCTGCACACCTGGTATTCCATACCTCGTGAGTGTACCAGGGTGGGAAGTCCGTATTCTGTAGCGAGGGTTAGCTGTTTTTTAAAGAAGGGCTCCTGCTTTTGCAGAGACGGATAGCGTGGGTTGCTTGAGTCAAGACCAATTTCTCCAACAGCTATAATCTTTTTTGTCTTACAGTAATGCTCAAGTACCTGGTACCAGTCATGCGGCTGATCTTCAACATCAAAGGGTGATATTCCTGCAGCAGCGAAAAGGGAAGGGTGAATTGTACTCTGTTGGACTACTGTATGAGCTGTTTGAACAGATACAGCATTGTTAATGATTGCATCTATACCGGCAGATCCTGCCTGGCGTATAGTCTGCACCAGTTGATCCCTTGTGAGGTCAAAGAGATGTGAATGGATATCGATCCACATTTAGATTACAAACGTCCTCTAAAAACGTTGTTCCACGTTCTGGTTGGCCATACATCGTGTCCCTCCCGATCTATTCTGAAAGCAGTAACACCAGAGCTGTTAACACGCACAGGTTCTCCATTCAAAGAGACATTTAAAAGAGAGTTATTCCCTACGCGTACATTGAAGCTGTCTGCAGCCGTAAAATTTCGAGGTCTGTTATGGTAGATAAAGTTTCTCCAGGATTCTCCGTCACTAAACACATGAACCCATACAGAGTCTCGTACTGCACTGAGTTGAAGTTCCATAGGTCCGGGTGCAGAGACATCCTGCTGTTCTTCTTCTTCAGTGTCGCCAGTTTCTGTGCCTTCCGCTTCCTCTTCACTACTTTCTAAACTTTCCTGATAAATATCAGAAACCGGTACCGGTGAGACCTCTAATGGTTCATCGGTAGCATCTGTATCCTGATCTTGTTGGTCCACAACCTCTTGGGTATCAGCTTGGTCATCGGAATTGATCCATCCCTGCTGGTTTGCCACAAAAGCAAATATCCCGACCATAAGAATCAGTACTATAGCCACGATGAAAGTAGGATTTTGCTTTGTATCACCTTCCTGTACGCTAATGCGCAGTTTTTCGCCCTGGTTTGGATACATATCATCATCCATACCTTTTTCTTCATAAAAGGCAGAGAGAATGGCTTCTGAATCAAGAGAGAGGTATTTTGCAATAGATCTCAGATAAACCCGGACATAGGGAGCTGCGGGTAAGGCACCATAATCGTTTGCTTCAAGAGCTTTAATGTATTTAACATTAAGTTTAAGGTCTTTGGCGATTGTTTCAACAGTAATGCGTCGGGTTACACGTTCCTTTCTAAGAATGTCTCCGACACGATCTGTTGATTGGGCAGATTGATTTTTATCGAATTCTTTTTTGTCGGACATCGACCGATTCCTTTCGCACAATAAACTGTTTAATCAGATGAAGGGTAGCTGTTACCGGCAGGCCAACAACATTGTAATAACAACCCTCAATTCTATCTACAAAGGCCATTGCTTTACCCTGGATGGCATAAGCACCGGCTTTATCTTTATACTCACCCGTTTTAAGGTAAGCTTTTATCTCCTGGTCTGATAAATCCCTGAAATAAACCACTGTTTTGGTGGCTTTTGTGAGCTCAAAGTGCTCACCTCTGCAAACAACAGATACTGCCGTTATCACTTCGTGATGATTTGCACTTAGTGCCTGAAGCATTTTAAACCCCTCGATTTCATCGCTCGGTTTACCAAGTATCCGGTTGTTTATTACAACAATGGTATCGGCACCAAGAACCAGCGCTCTGGGGTTCATATGAGCTACAGAGTTTGCTTTTGCTGATGCCAGCTGGCAAAGAGAATGCTCCAGGTTTTCAGGATCAATATATGACTGCTCATCAGCTATCCCCGAATCCGCTACCTGGAAACTCAATCCAAGGCTTGAGAGTATTTCCTTTCTGCGGGGTGACTTTGAAGCTAATATCAACGGATAGCCGATTCTCTCTGTTTCAATCATAAATATAGTATACTCACAGGCTATAGTATAACATACTTGTTTTTACCTGAATCCTTAACTACTTTTGCGGCTGATTCAATATGTAAAATCTTACTTTATAAAAATATACTTAAATGAATAAGTATTTGAAAAAAATGAGCACTTTATTGGAACCTTTTTTCTCATTTTCCCAAGTACTTCGTATTGCCTATAAAGGTTATTTGTGCAAAAACAGTTAAAAATCTCAATAAAGAACTAAGGGGTGAGTGATTTGGCCCAGATTATCACGGAACTGTATGATATAGGATCCCCGCGCTACCGGGTTACCTGCTCTGTCTGTGCGATCCCAAAGAATATAGTCTCTGTCTAAATGCAGTGTCCTTATATTTTTCCCTCTGAGATTGAATATTGTAATCGTTCCCTGGGTTTTTTCTGAAAATGCTAACCTGACTATTCCGGGAGTTGTGTTGGATACCAATAATTTACGGCTTTGGGGTGGTTTTATTGAAAAATTGGCTGATGTAGGGAGCGGTGCTTGAGTGGTCAGGCTTATATTATTTAGATATACACTTGCATGGGAGCCACCAACATGAAACTCGAGTCTGCTGTTTGCATCCATGCGGGGAGTGAAAATAAAATTAAAAGTCTGCCATTCCTGAGGAAGGCTTTGTGTACTTTCAAAGAGCACTGTGTCCTGGTCATTTGCACAGATGAGCCGTACAAGCATTTGCCTGTTTCCAGCAGTATAAGCATCAAAAGATAAAGTGTACTCATTTTGTGCCATCAATGGAAGGTTACTTTGGGAAAAGATGATATCAGATGCGCCTCCATTCTGGTAATCTATCCTTATATTATAGATGTCGTTTTCAACAAAACCATGTGCCTGAGCATGATTGGACGTTGATAACGAATTCCAACCTGTTTCAAACTGGGAAAAATTACCGTTTATTATTAGTTCCCCATAACGCATAGGTATTCCGATACTGTTTATTTCAAACGGAGCACTGGATGCTATGACTTCATCAGTTTGCTGAGAAATTATTCTGATTTGCGCATCTTCTGTATTTATATCCGGGATAAACCAGCGTAGCTCACCCTTGGCAAACACCACATCACCTGAGATTAAGTTCCAGTTTTGTCCACCATTGATTGAATATTCAACAGAGACAATGTCGTGGTTTTCGGCTGTTTCCCATTTAATTATTTGATTGGAGTTATTTTGCCATACTGTAGCGGCGTTGGGTTGTTCAAGGAAGATCCCTTCACCTCTGATTTCTATGAGGCTAACATTATCGATGTAAACATCTCCCAGTTCGTTACCTAAATTAAACTCAATTCTTGAATCAGCTTCAGGACTTGAGCTGATGAAGAAGATATCGCTAAACGTTGTTTTTTCGGTGGTTAAATGCTTTGGTATCGTATCTCCACCACTAAAGCTGGTCCAGGGTGGGTCGGTAAGTCCAATATTGGCGAATATTGTTCTAGGCTCCGAAGCATACGCATCAAAGGAAAATTTATACGAACTACCGGGGTTAAGTTTAAACCCCTTTTGGTATAGTTTAATTTCCCAGGGATTATGACCTACATTGTCTATTTTGACTATAAACTCATCTTCAAACAACCCTGTAGCACTTGCCGGGGGGTTGGTTTCAAAATACCAGTCCGTAGAATCAAAAAAGGTACCGTTTCTAACCAGTTCCCCCTCACTTATTGCCCCCCCATGAACTATCTGAAACAGTGTACTGGTATCTGCATATAGTCCCGAGAGGTCGCGTACCACTATTTTACACTGATTGGACTCTGCTTCCTGCGGTATATCCCAGGTGAACTCCTTGCTGTTTTGAACACTGTTTGTGATAGGGTGCCAACTTTGCCCGTTATCTTTTGAAAAAAGTATGGAAACGTGGGAAAGGGAGCCGGAGTTTTCCCACGTTATCTTTCTTTCACTTCCTGTATTCCAGCGGGTATCCATTCCCGGAGAGGTGATCTCTATAACGGGTTCATCTAGTTTTACCAGACTCACATTTTCTATTGTGATATTTTGCAGCTCGGATGATACCCCACAGTTAAACTGTATTCTGGCATCAGGATCTGTTGGCTCTTTCATGATAAAAGTCACAGAGTGACTGGTGGGCTCAGGTCCTATTTCAAAGACACTTTCGATTGAATCGATGTAAGGTGTAAAGGGTTCATGGTTTAGACTTGGAAATGCTCTTAGTACCCCTTCGTTTTGAGCGGAAACAGTAAAGGTTAGCAAATATGCTTCACTTCGCTCAAGAGTTAAACCAGATTGGTATAGTTGCGGTGAATACTCCAGTGAACCATCGGCTTCGATCGTTATAATATACTGACCATCAACTATTTCACCTATGGCCTGAGCATCCATAGCATGAAAAGTCCACTCTTCATAGTATGAATCGTTTGAGAAATCTCCGTTTATAATGAGATTTTGCTGAGAAAAAGAGTGGGTGCATAGTAGCAAAACATAAATGACGCATGCCAAAAATTTCATTTAAACACCTATCAATCCTATAATTCGGGCTGGTGAATGGTGTACTGCCAATCATTAGTGACCGCTTAAGCTGTGAGGGTTCAATATAATAAAATATGAAAGTGGGCAATGGGGAACAGATTCAGCAGTTTATGGAGCATTGGTACTGCTGAATCTAAAATAAAGCTTTTCTTAGAAAAGAGTAGCAGGTCATTTTATCAGG
Organism: Chitinispirillales bacterium ANBcel5; assembly: GCA_029688955.1. Taxonomy (NCBI): domain Bacteria; kingdom Pseudomonadati; phylum Fibrobacterota; class Chitinispirillia; order Chitinispirillales; family Chitinispirillaceae; genus Cellulosispirillum; species Cellulosispirillum alkaliphilum. The sequence continues at coordinate 12,484 of JARUKZ010000022.1, forward strand.
TCAGTAATATCGCCGCTTCTTTTGCGGAGTTCAAAACGACCTCGTGAAAAATTTTCTGCAGGCCAACCTCTCCATAATACATCTCTTCCATATTCGTCTTTAGTATTGTATTCGGCAAAAGTTTGGTCATCAAACTCCCAATACATGATCGAATCATCCCAGGTATCAAAGGTGACTTTTATATCCATGAATTTATGGTAAATAACGGTGTGAATATGAGTTACATTCAACATTGATAATAGCGATGTAATACTTGTCTGCCCTGGTAGTCCTTCCAGTCTCATTTCCAGAGTAAATCGATCCACGTTGCCTGATCCAATAAACCATTCACCGCCATTTACATTCAAATTCGCATAGTTGAATACCTGATCGACCTGAGAGGCTATTCTTGTGTAGTTACTGGAGCCATAAACCAGATACATGATCATAGGTCCGGCAGTTGAGGTTACACTGTTATCACTTGAGAAATGAAACGCAGTTACGGGGAAACTGATCTGGTCGATATATCGTCTACCATCCTTGTTCTCTGTCTCACCATCCTCATCATACACTTCAACCACTTCCCATAAGCCCTGCATTCTTGTTCTGGTTGGTTCCTGGGGGGGGAAAAGCTCAGCGCAGCCCAAAAAAATTAGAACTGCTATAACGATTGGAAAAAATTTGTGAATCATAATACTCCTTTTTTAGGGTTCTTCTTTTTAGACGGGTTAATTGAAAAAAACAGCTATAGGTTAAATAAAATTTTCCCATGGCAGGTGGGGAAAAAAATTCCATCTCACATGGATGAAGCTTCCCTCGAGGCATGAGGCTGGAGGTACAAATAATTACAGACAAGAATTTGTAAGCTGGTTTAAATGGTTGATATAACATCATATGTGTCTGAATGTTCTTTTACGTCTTTCTGTGGCATAGTCATTGCATATTCAGCCACCGTGAACATGAGCAAAGGATTAATGTAGTATGAATTTACGCTTTAAAGATATAATCGCCATCTCTGTGGTGGCACTGCTATCCTTTCCTATCCTCTATCTCTCTATACTGTTTTTTACGGGTACAGCCCGCATTGAATTTGGAGCACCGGGTGAATTTGAAAATCAGTTACAGAAAGTAGCTCAAAGTGCCCGCAGAGATTCTCTTGCAGCTCTTAATTCCAGAACCTTCCGTGCACTTGAGCAGGAACGAAAGAAACTAGAACAGGAACGAGAGCGGCTGGAGGCTCAGCAGGAGAGATTAGATATAATCGTTGCGGAAATAGAGTCTAAAAGAGAGGAGTTAAAGAAGGAGCGTCTCAGGCTTGAGGAGTTGGTTGATGAAAGTACTGCGCTAAGTGAGGAACGACAACGTGAGCTGGCCAGACTTTACGGATCAATGAGGCCAGTTGAAGCTGCTCTTATAATTGAAAACCTCAATGACGAATTAGCCATGAGTATAATAACTTCTATTAACGATGACAGGCAAAAGAGTAGAATACTATCTAATCTTAGTAACCAAAAAGCTTCACGAATAAGCAGAATGCTGGGAACTCCTGTGGAGTGAATTTGGTTTTAAACAGAGGTGAAAGGGGGTGATTATATGGTAAGAGAGGCAACGCTGTTTCATTTGGCTGGAAGTAATAAAACTGGCATATCTGAAGCTGATTCAAACAAAGCTGTAAGCGACAAAAAGCAAGCGGGAGTTATGAGTAAAACGGGTGCCGGAAAATTCGCGGATTTATACGAAAAAATGGCACAGGAGAACAGCGTGGCAAAAAGTTCGGTGAGCGAAAGTGATGGAGCTATGGCAAATGTACATATAATGAAAGGAGTTGAGATACTTAAAAAACTGGACCCGGTGAAAATGGAAGACCCGAAAATGGAGGCTGTTTTAGATATCTCTGAAGCGGTCGGGTTTCAACAGGCCGGTGAAATAGTTAAAGATGCGTTGGGAAAGATTTCTGAGCTGCTTGATTTAAACATCGGGGGCAATCTGGAGGAACTAAATTTCAAGGATCCTACACTGGAAAGTGTTGAGCAAGTTGCCGAGATTATTTGGATGTTAAGGCAGGTAGTGGAGGTTTTGGATGCAGCAGCATCTGGTGGTGAAGCAGCATCTGGTGGTGAAGCAATTGAGCTGGACTTTTTACCCGTTGAGTATTCTCAGATTTCCGATTTGGCTAAGAATCTTCGGGAGGAGTTGTTTCGAATCGAACTTGGATCAAGTCAGCTTGAAATAGGTGCTGAAATTAGAGAGCTTCTGGCCCAAAAAAACGGAGGTGATCTCAGCGGCGGGATAGTCCAGGCAACGAATCCCGCAGATCTAAAAATAGCTCAAGATGATGCTCAACGTTTATTTGCTGCTATGGATCAGGGGTTTGACAGTGATAAGTTTGCAGCTGCTGTAGATAGGATAAAAGCACTTATTGGAGAGGGGGTGAAAGATCTGAATCCTGAGGATCAACATTCAGCTTCACAGCTTAAAAATTCGAATGAAACTGCATTAATGCGTGCGGTTTTAAAGATCGATGGTGAAACAGGTTCGGCTGCAAATAATAAAGAAGCCGTTGAGAGTGTTGAGTCGGTAAAAATCAAAAAAGAGGTGATTACTGTAGCTCAGGAATTAAAGGAGATAACAATAGAGGAGGACAAAACAGACCAGTCCGTTTTTGGCTTAAAGGGCGATGATGGGGGTGTTTTTAACCGGGAGAGCACTTCAAAGATAAGCTCTGCTTTATCGAGAATTAATGAAGAATCACTCATGAACCAACTGGCTGATAAGATGCAGCAGGCAGTTCGCTCTGGTGTTCATGAGTTACGGATTCAGCTGCGTCCCGAAGCACTTGGCGAAGTTCAGTTAAGTATCCGAATGGAGGGTGATATTGTATTTGCCCGCATTCAGGTAGAAAATACGCAGGTCAGGCAGATTGTTGAGAGTCAACTTCAGGGGCTTAAAGACGCACTGGAAGAACAAAATATCCATACCGGCTCGCTAAATGTAGATGTTGGGGGGCAAGGTAGTGGTGAAACAAAAGGTGGTCGGGATACTCTATGGAGTGAAAACACCATAGCTGGTCACAGTACTCAAAGCAAAGAAAGTGAGGTGATTGGGGATACAAAAAAGTTAAATGATTTAGGTGAAGATACCGGGCGAAGGTATGGAAATAACTCTTTTGAATATTTTGCTTAGAAAGGAGGTGTAAAATGGCTTTGACAACAGATGTTAACAGCCTTTTCAGGCCTCAAAAGGATCCCTATACTGCCAGAGCATCGCTTGAAGGTGGTATGGTCGACCCTTCGACATCAAAGGTTACCGGAGATCGTAATACTGACTTGTTCAGTGAAGCAGATAACGAGCTTGGAAAGGATGACTTTTTACATTTGCTTGTTACACAGCTAAAATACCAGGATCCGCTGAGTCCAATGGAAAATACAGAGTTTGTTGCTCAATTGGCACAGTTTCGTGCACTTGAGAGTAATGATAATATCGAAAAAGCGGTAGGTCAGCTTGATGAATCGTTTAAAAACTCTTTAGATGCTCAGCATTTCATGTCCCAATCTGTTTCAAACTCTTCATCAGTTTCTTTGATTGGCAGAAATGTGCGCATGGCGCAACATGAAATAAGATGGAGTGCACAGGCAGGTAATACAGTTCCGCTTAATGTGCATCTGGGGAATGCGACTGAAGCTACGGTAGAGATTCGGAACGATGAAGGGGAGGTGGTTAGAACTCTCAATGCGACTGACAAGGATTCTCAAAACAGTGTGGCACTTCAGTGGGATGGAACAACTGATCAGGGCACTATTGCAATGAGTGGGAACTACAGTGTTTCTGTTGTAGGGCAGGAAGAAGATCCATCTTTGTATGCCTTTGTTGAAGACGTAGTAGAAGGAATTCGGTTTACACCAACAGGTGCAATTGTTAAGATTGGAGGAGGTGAAATTCCTATTAGTGAGGTTATGGATGTTTCAATTGGAGACAGTGGTGGCGTACATGGACTGAATCCTTCCAATGCTGTTTCTTTGCTTGGTAAACAGGTTACTATGCGTCAGGATAGTATTCTTAGAAGTGGTTCCGGTGATGTAAGTATGGTAAATGTTCAGTCATCTCCAAATCAAAGCTTAACCGTAGAAATACTAAACAGTGAAAATGAGGTGGTAAGAACTCTTCCAATCCATACTGATGGGCTTGGGAAGGCTGTTTTGGCCTGGAATGGAGAAACTACTGGTGGAGAATATGCTGAAGCTGGAACGTATATGCTTCGTTTTGCCGGAATGGAAAACGGTGACGGGACGTATGCTTACAGTGAAGGTACAGTTGATGGAATTTCGAATTTAACAGGAGGTGAACTTAAGTTAAAAGTTGGAAGAAGAGCTGTAGCACTAAGTGAAATTATCGATATCTCCAGCGCTGGCTGGGAGGAGTCGGTATGAACCCGGTAAACATCAGTGATAATGATCTTGCAGGAAGGATTCAGGCACATCGTGCCGGGGTTGTTCAAAAGGGCAGAAGTTATCAGGGAGGTTTACAGAGAACTGAATCTCAAAGCAAGACTGTTTTTGGTGATGTTTTAAAGTCAAAAATTGAGGAAGTAAAATTTTCAGCTCATGCATCATCACGGCTTAAGAGTAGAAAAATAGACATAGGCCCGGAGGTAATGAGCAAGCTTGAAAAAGCTATTTTGGGAGCAGAGCAAAAGGGTGCCAAAGATTCGTTGATTCTTCTCAGCGATCTTGCGTTTATTGTTAATATTCCCAATAAAACTGTCATAACAGCTATGGATGGGGAAAGTATTAGGGATAATGTTTTTACAAATATAGACAGCACGGTGATTGCAGGTTAACAATACCACTGGACCGCTCCATTATGGATTGGATGTGGGAAGTTACAGAACGACAGATGTGACTTTGAGATGTGCAATGCACCGGGCACAAATGGCTTAGGAGGCTGTTATGGTTAGATCGTTATATTCAAGTATAAGTGGCTTGCGTAACAATCAGGTTGCTTTGGATGTGACCGGTAACAATATAGCAAACGTAAATACTGTTGGGTTTAAGGCCGGCCGTATTACTTTTAAAGAATCTATGTCTCAGCTTCTTCAGGGGGCAACTCGACCCGCGGGGAACGCTGGGGGAACAAACCCACTTCAGATTGGGCTTGGAATGTCGATTGGGTCAATCGATAGTATGTTAACACAGGGTAATTTGCAAAGTACAGGACAGATTACAGATCTTGCTTTGGAAGGAAGAGCGTATTTTGCTTATTCCAGTGGTGAGGGTATGTTTTATAGTCGAAACGGTGCATTACAGTTTGATGGAACTGGGCGCCTGGTATCACCAACCAATGGTTTTACGCTTCAGGGAATGATGGCAGATTCAAATGGAGTATATCCTCCTGGAGGGAAAATAGGGGATATAAGAATTCCCTACGGCGATAAAGCTCCTGCAAAAGAAACAACGACCGTTAATTTTGCTTCCAATCTGGAATCCGATTCTCAAGGGTTGGGTACGGTTACTCATACCAATCGCTTTATCGCCAGAGCCGAAGAGAATCATACTTTAACATCATTGTTTGATGAAGATGGCAACAGCCTTGGAATAAGAGATGGCGATGTACTTACCATCGCAGTGGCGGGTGAAACCCCTCAACGTTTTCATGTTAATGAAGTGTCAACCCTTTCTGATTTAAGAGACGAGGTACTTGCTTATCTTAGAGAGCAGGTAAGTGATTTTATAAACGTCGATATTGTGGATGGGGCTCTTACAATTGATGTAGAAGGTGGTGCGGCCATCAATGGTTTGCAGATAACCAACTCAAGACCCGGATCGAATTCACAAGTATCAAACACCTTTTCCTTTCCGCCTACTATCGAATCAGGGCAGGTGGTTTCAAGTTCAGGTATCAGAACTCCCGCTACCCGGGATCATTTGCTTGAAGAGGTATTTGATGCCGCTGGGCAACCTCTGGGGCTTGAGAATGGAGACTCTATTGACATTAACGGTTCTGTAGCAGGTAGTGCTATTTCAACTAACACCGGTATCTATTCTCTTGATCCAGCAGATCCTGAAACAATTACTACTTTAGGTGACCTGATGAATCTTATTCAAGAATCATTCAGATTACCACCTACCGATGGAACGACCGACAATAATCCATCCGTTTCTATAAATGAAGCAGATTCTGATAATGATCGTATACCTGATGGGGCCATTGTTATTCGCGGTCAACCGGAGAGTGCATTTGAGATAACCAGTATTTCAATTTCTGCAACGGATTCCAATAACGAACCACCATCACCCACAAGGTTTAATGCTAATATGGGCTTTACAGAAATTCAAAGAGCCCGCGATACCGGTGTGCACAGTACATCTATAGAAGTATATGATCGATCAGGGGATGCTCACACTCTTACCATGAGCTTCACCCATTCGGGGAACCCCGGAGAGTGGTTGTGGGAAGTAGAGATGGAAGGAGGGCAGGAGATACTTGCCGGAAGCCGAGGCCGGATGACTTTTGGTCAGGATGGCTCACCATCTTCTTTTACCTACGATGATTCAGCAACAGCCTTTCGTTTTGATCCAAATAACGGGTCAAACGTCGTTTCCATCAACCTTAATGTGGGCTCTCCTGGCTCATTTGAAGGAATAACGCAATTTAGGGCTCCGTCCACCACTATGGCAAGAGATCAGGATGGTTACCCCATGGGCAGGCTCCAGGAGGTTTCAATTGATGAAAGTGGAGAGATTACTGGTATTTATACCAATGGTGTGAATAAGTCGATTGCACAGATATATGTAGCTGAGTTTAATAACCCGGCAGGGTTAATGAGGGTAAGTGACAGTATGCTTGCAACCTCCAATAACTCAGGGGAAGCAGTTATGCAAAAACCGGGGGTTGGTTCTTCCACCAAAATTAAACCGGGTGCACTTGAGATGTCTAATGTTGAGTTAGCCACTGAGTTTACCAACATGATAACTACTCAGCGTGGTTATCAGGCGAATGCCAGGGTAATAACCACAAGTGATTCGCTACTTCAGGAGCTTGTGCAACTTGTTCGCTAAACTCTTGTAGAATACAAAATGGGGGAGCAATCCCCCTTTTATGTCGCTTTTTAAAGGGGGTCTGGCAAATACAGGCATAAAAACATTCTTCATAAATCTTTGTTGCAACATCATATACGATAATGATATAATCATTTTCATAATCTGAAAATCAGGCTATGGCCTAAGAAATCAGGAAAGAGAAAAGCTAATGGTTGCACTTATTCGCCTCAATGGTCAGGAATTTGTACTGAACGCTGATTTAATCGAGAGTATTGAATTAACTCCGGATACAATGGTTACTCTAACCAACGGTAGAAAAATTCTGGTTAAAAACAGTATCGAAGAGGTGGTTAGAAAGGTGATAAAATATAAACAGCTCTGCAACAGTGCACTGCAGGTTATTAATCGGGAAGAAAAAGAGTGATGAGCATGGGGCAAATAAACGGTAATGGTTACATCGTTATTGGAATAAGGAGCCACTGAGGATGGATCTGGCAACAATAATTGGATTTACTTGTGCTTTTTTGCTTGTAATTTTCGGGATTAGCCTTCCCAATCTTGCAGCATTCATTGACCCGCCATCTTTGTTTATTGCAATCGGCGGTGCAGTTAGTGCTACTGTGGCTGCATTTCCTGCAAATAAGCTAATTAATTCCATCGGTGTGGTAAAGAATGCGTTCTTTGTGAAAAAAAGTACACCTGTTGATATTATTAAGCAGCTTGTTTCGTTTGCCGAGCAGGCTCGCAGGGAGGGAATCCTGGCACTTGAGGCAAGGGCATTAGAAGTTAAAGATGAGTTTTTGAAGACCGGGATTCAGCTTGCTGTTGATGGAACAGAGCCTGAGCTAATAAAGGACATATTAAGTACAGATATCGCTTTTACTGAATTGAGGCATGAAGAGGGAGCAAAAATTTTTGACTTTTTGGCTGCCATGGGACCCTCATTTGGTATGATCGGGACACTTATAGGGCTTGTTTTAATGCTAGGTAACATGACAGATGTGGAATCTATTGGCCCTAATATGGCGGTTGCTTTGATTACCACCTTTTACGGATCACTGTTGGCCAATGCTGTTTGTTTGCCTATTGTCGAAAAATTAAAGGGGTATTCAAGGCGGGAAATTTTAATAAAAGAGCTTATGCTTGAGGGCATAATGTCTCTTCAGTCCGGTGATAATCCCAGAATTGTTGAACAAAAGCTTACGGCATTTCTTGAGCCGGGGTTACGTGCGGCTGTTATGAAAGAAAAGGGTAAATAAGTGGCCAGAAAGAAAAAAGAAGAACAGGCAAAGGGCGCACCTGCATATATGTCCACCTGGGGTGACATGTGTACTCTTTTACTGTGTTTCTTTGTTATGCTTTTGGCAATGTCAACTATTGATCCGGCTAAGTTTCACGTTGCTGCTTCCTCCTTTCAGAATGCTTTTAGTGGTGTACTTGAATCCCATCCTTCTATACTCATATCAGAAGAAATACTGATACCACGAATGGGAGGTGATGAGCAGAATAAGCGCATGGCCATCGATGCAACAAGGAGAATACGACGCACGATCAGAAGAGAAGGTCTTGAAGATGCAATAAAAGTGGAAGTTACAGAAAGTGGTATAGCCATAAAAATTGCTGACCCGATAGGGTTTGATCTGGGCTGTGCAGAAATTAAACCGGAACTTATATCCACCCTTTATGAAATAGCAAAAACAATAGGTGTGGTAGATGGAACCTTAATAAGGGTAGAAGGGCACACTGATGATCTTCCTATACGTACAGTTCGTTTCCCCTCTAATTGGGAACTATCTGCGGCACGGGCGCTTAATGTTGTTAAGTTTATGGCTGAACGGGGAGGAATCGATCCTGCTCGACTTAGTGCAGTAGGATATGGGGAATTTAGGCCTTTGGTGCCAAATACATCACAGGAAAACAGAAGTATAAACAGAAGAATTGAAATATATGTTGATTATATACAAAGAAATGATGGGTTTCAATGGTAAAACACCGTATTCTCAACCCGGAGTATAAAATATGAATGAGAGAGCGGACACAAATAATGAAGCTACAGAAGATAAGGGTGCAGGCCAGAAAAAGGGAAATAAAGTACTTTTTCTTGGAATTCTTATTGGAATAATTGTACTTAATGCATTTATGGCCTTTTTGCTTTTTCAATTTACCAGGCCCGAAAATCCTGAAGCTCTGGCTGCAAAAGCCCATGCTGATTCTTTGCGAATGGAAGAAAAAAGAGCAACGCTTATGGGGGCCATAGCAGAAGCCGAAATAGAGGTAATTGTTAATATTTCCGGTACCCAGGGTGAGAGATTTTTAAAGGCAGCTATTATATTTGAATATGACGACCGTAAGTACCCAAGATTATCCGAAGAATTAAATCGTCGAGCTCCACGCTACAGGGATTTATTATTAAACCATCTCTCAAAGCTTACTTTATTTGAAGTTACTGAACCACAAGCAAGAGAAAAAATCAGAAAAGATCTGTTAAGACTTGTTAATAATACTCTGCCTGAGGGTGTAGGAGAAGTTCGCGATGTTTTATTTACTCAATATATTATTCAGTAGTTAGGGAGAAACTTGTGAGTGATATTCTTTCCCAAGAAGAAGTAGATGCCCTGCTTAATGCCGTATCAAACGGTGATGATCCTGAATTGGGGTCAGTAGACAGCGAGGAGAATAGTGTAGAGGACAATAGCGGCAGCTACGAGAGTTCTACTGGCTCTGAAAAATCTCTTTTTTTGTACGATTTCAGAAGACCCGACAGGGTTTCAAAAGATCAGATGCGTACGCTTCAGAATTTGCATGAAGGGTTTGCCAGACAGTTTTCCACTTCACTAACAAATTTTCTTAGAACGTTTGTTGAAATAGAGTTGGTTAGCGTTGATCAGCTTACCTATTCAGAATTTGTCATGTCTATTTCTAATCCAAGTTGTATATACGTATTTAAAATGGAGCCTCTTGAGGGGACCGCTATTGTGGAGATAAATCCCTCACTGGTCTTTTTCATAATTGATAGATTGTTTGGCGGTCAGGGCAGGCCTTCAGAGCAAAACAGAGAACTCACTCTTATAGAACGTAATGTGATCCATCGTATTGTTGAGCGTAGTTTAAGCGACCTAAGGGATATTTGGGAGCATATTGGATCATTTAATCCTAAAATTGAAGCCTACGAGACAAACCCGCAGTTTATTCAAATAGCACCGCCGGGGGAGACGGTTATTTTAATCTCACTAGAAGTTCGTATGCAGAATGCTTCTGGTTTGATGAGTATTTGTTTTCCATATCTTTTACTTGAGAGTGTTATAAATAACCTCTCTGGTGACAACTGGATGGCTTCACAAAGCAGTCCCACAGATGAAACAAGAACTATGCTTGAAGAGGAGATGAGGGACATTGATCTAACTCTCTCAACTCTTATTGGAAAAACAAGTTTAAAAATAAGGGACTTGTTACAACTTCAACATGGAGATGTCTTGTGTTTAAATAAACACCAGGATAGTGATCTGATTGTACAGGTTGAAGGTAAAACAAAAATGGCTGGACGTTCGGGTGTTATTGGAAGAAAAAAGGCAGTGAAAATAACTAAAATTCTTGAAGAGGAGGTACCGGGCTGCGATGAGTGATTACCTATCTCAAGACCAAATCGACAGTTTACTGTCCGGTGCAATAAATGAGGATGAAAGCGAAGAATCAAGTTCTCAGGATTCTTCTGTTGAACATTATGCTGCTTTGGCTACAATGTTTGATCTTTTTTGTGAACAAGCAGGGAGTGTTGTTTCAACGGTTTTAAATAAAACCTTTGAAATTACTGCCGAGATGTGTCAAAAGGCAGACTTTTCCACCATTCAGGAAAAGATGAAGGCTGTTGTCGTCTCGCTTTCACTTTCCTTTCGCTCTGGGATTACCGGAGATATGTACCTCATTATGCATAAAAAAGATGTTGCGATGCTCTCTGATCTGATGATGATGGGCGATGGGAGTGCAGATTATAATGAGGATCACAAAGACGCTATAGGTGAGCTCTTTAATCAGGTAATGGGAGCCTTTTCTACTGCTTTAGGTGAACAGATTTCTCAAAGCGTCTCCTGTGGTTCGGTTGAAGTTACGGAGTTTGATCTAGAAGATCCGCCCTTTCCCCCTGATTCTCTCGATATGGCGGTTGCGAAGGTGAAAATTGAGGAGATGCTTGATTCTTATGTGGCACTTCTAATTCCTGAAGAAATTGCCACTCAACTCTCAACTAAATTGCCTTCAGTGGACAGTAGTGAAGAAAATGACAATGTCGGGCTCAATATGGCTGAGCTTGATGAACTTTCCAATGTGGCATCCAATTTTAATGATACCAATGGTGCTGTGGATCAGTTCAGGGAAAGTGCGGTTTCAGGTGCGGCAGTGGAAGGCAGGGAAAATATTGAACTGCTGCTTGATGTTGAGCTTGATGTAAGTATTGAACTTGGGAGATCAAGTATGTCAATAAAAAGAATACTTGATCTTGCTCCCGGAGCAGTGGTGGAACTTGAGAGAATGGCCGGAGAACCGGTGGATCTTCTGGTTAATGATAAAGTAGTTGCCAGGGGTGAGGTTGTTGTGGTTGATGAAAATTTTGGTATACGAATAGTTTCGCTTGTTTCTGCTGAAGATCGGATAAAAAGTTTAAGATAGAAATAATCTGTATAAACTGGAAGGGAATAGATGATTCTTAAAATTGGTGCGGTTTTAGTCATAGTAATTGTATCTGGATTCACTTGTCTTGTTTCAGGTGATCAGGATATTGGAAAATTTGAGATCGATAAAGTGAATCAAGCGATTTCCGGAGTGGGCAATCCGGTAGATAGTGATGGGTATGGTACGGTAGAAATGTCCGACTCGCAGAACAATTATCCATTTGTGGTTATAAGGATTATTGGCTATCTGGTTTTAATTTCTGCCTTAATATTCATTGTTGCCTGGTTTATTCGAAAAGCCGGACTTGCTGGCGCCTCAAGGGTTGGTGGTGGATGTATGGATATTCTTGAAGTTCTCTCCTTTGGACAAAACAGAAATACGATTCTTGTGAGGGTAATGGATACCGTGTATTTACTTGGCCAAACGCCGGGTTCAATTGTATTACTTGAGAAAATTGAAGGACAAAAAGCCATAGATTTAATTGCATCCAGTAAGGGTGGTACTTCAATCGTGCAGTTTAAGGATGCTTTCAATAACTTTTTAGGAAAGATAAAGAAATCATCATGACCATCGGAAAGTTTGTACTGTCTCCCTTATCGATATCGGAAAAGTACAGGGGGGACTTAAATAAAAAAAAGAGAAATATAACCTTTAACTCTTGCAATGTAAAACATGTATTTGTGACCATGATAATCCTACTTGGCCCTGCGATTCATGCCCTTCAGGCACAGACGCTTCCCAGGCTCAGTTTATCGGTTGCAGATACTAACAATCCGGGAGAAGTCGCAGTTGCCCTTCAGGTGTTATTTTTAATTACTATTCTTGCACTTGCGCCCTCTATTCTTATTATGGTGACATCATTTATAAGAATAGTTATTGTGCTGTCATTTTTACGTCGTGCGCTTGGAACTCAGACTATGCCTCCCGATCAAATAATGATAGGTCTGTCTTTGTTTCTCACTTTTTTCGTGATGATGCCTGTTTTCACAGAAATGAATGAAACGGCAATTCAGCCCTATATTGCAGAGGAAATTGAGTGGAAGGATGCGCTTGATGCTGCAAGCAGCCCGATAAGAAATTTTATGTTAAGACAAGTAAGTGAAAAAGATGTAGCTTTGTTTGTGAGGATTTCGGGTATGCCGCCACCCAGAAATGTAGATGACCTTCCATTTGAGGTTATTGTTCCGGCTTTTATAACAAGCGAGTTGAAGACGGGATTTATTATTGGGTTTTTGCTCTTTATTCCATTTCTGGTAATAGATATGATAGTAGCAAGTGTTCTCCTGTCAATGGGTATGATGATGCTTCCACCGGTTATGATTTCTATGCCTTTTAAAATCATCCTTTTCGTTTTGGTGGATGGCTGGCATCTGATTGTACGTCAGTTGATTGTTTCATTCCACTGAGAGGAGGTTACTAGTTATGGAACCATCTGTTGTAGTAGATATAGGACGCCATGCACTCTGGATTACACTTTTGATTTCGGGACCCTTACTTTTGGTTGGACTTTTTATTGGCTTATGTGTGGGAATATTTCAGGCTGTTACTCAAATTCATGAAATGACTCTTACTTTTATTCCAAAAATTCTTGGTATCGTAACTGTACTTATATTACTAATGCCCTGGATGATTTTGAAGCTTATTGAGTACACCTATAGTCTATTTGATCTTATAGGCAGAGTCGGGCGTTGAATGCAGGATCTGGCTTTATCAATTGAACATGTGCAGTATGTTGTGCTGATTTTTGTGCGAATTAGCACAATTATGGCTTTGTTACCTATTTTTGGGGCTAGCTATGTTCCCACACAGCTAAAAGTTGCTTTATCACTTCTACTGTCAATTGCACTCTTTTCGACACTTTTAGCATCAGGACTTCCAGATTTAGCGAGTGAATTTTCCCTGGGAATGTTTATTTTGATGGTTATCAAAGAAGCTGCGGTTGGGTTAGCAATTGGTTTCGCCTCATCTTTTCTCTTTACTGCGGTTCAGTTTGCAGGTCGATTGATTGACACGGAAATGGGGTTTGGTTTTGTTGAGCTTGCTGATCCATTTTCCGGGGACCAGGTAACTGCTCTGGGGCAATTTCAGGTAATTATTTTTACTATTCTGTTTTTACTCTTCAACGGACATTACTTTCTGTTACTATCAATTCAGAGAAGTTTTGATGTTATTCCATTGATGGCGGCCGAATTTAACACCCAGGGGCTTTCAATTCACATAACCTCTATGATCAGCAATATTTTCATACTGGCCATCAGATTATCAGCACCTATTTTTGTAACACTGATTTTAACGGAAATATCAATGGGAATTGTAGCCAGGACCGTTCCTCAAATAAACATTTTCTTTGTTGGGTTACCTCTCAAGGTACTGGTGGGTTTAGGTACTTTATTTATTGCACTCCCGATGCTTGCGGCCCTCTTTAGGAGTATGGTTGACCAACTTATTCAGGATATATGGAGATTGTTGTACCTTATGGCATAACAATGTGATATAATTGTTTCAAGATCGGTTGGTGATTTTAGTCTTTCGGGATGGAAAAAGTAGGTTATGGCTGAAGATACAACAGAAGAAAAATCGGAAGCCCCATCGGAGAAACGGCGACAGGATTCTCGTGAAAAGGGTACTGTAGCAAAGAGTACAGAAGTAAATTCTGTAATGGTACTTTTAACTGCTCTTTTTATGATGCGGCTTACCGGACCCTGGTTAATAGACGAACTTGTCGCTGGTATCAATGAATTCTTTGCCTTTGGCAATGATATTTCAATGAGTGTTGAATTGTGTGTACAAGTGCTTAGAAGTATGATATTTTTGGCCTTAAGAACAATTTTACCAATTGTTGGAAGTATTCTGGTCATAGGAGTAATAGCTAATATAATCCAGATTGGGTTTCTTTTTACATTACAGCCATTAACTCCAAAACTTGAAAAAATCAGCCCATTAAGTGGCGCGAAAAGACTTTTTTCAATGCGTTCACTTGTGGAGTTGATGAAAAATCTCTTTAAACTTATAATTATAGGCACTGTTGCATATTTAACCATACGGGGAGAGTATGACAGGATGCTTGTGCTTTCAGACGCCTCTGTTTTGGTTATCTGGAACTTCATTCTTGAAGTCGCCTTTAAAATGATTCTAAGGGTTGCACTGGTACTAATACTCATTGCTGTTTTGGATTACGGGTACCAGAGATTTGAGCATGAGAAGAAATTAAAGATGACTCATCAGGAAGTAAAGGAAGAGCGTAAGCAGATGGAGGGAGACCCGCAGATAAAATCACGTGTAAGAGCACTGCAAAGGGAAATGGCACGACGTAGAATGATGCAGGAAGTTCCTAAAGCAACGGTAGTTATAACTAACCCAACTCATATAGCCATAGCATTGCGATATGAGCCATCTGAAAGTGAAGCTCCGATTGTTATTGCAAAGGGTAAAAAACATTCAGCAGAAAAGATAAAGCAGCTTGCAAATGAGCACAATGTTCCTATTGTGGAAGATAAACCGCTGGCAAGAGCAATGTATGATAAAATAGAGGTTGGTTTTGAAATACCAATGGAATTTTTTACCGCTGTAGCGGAAATTATGGCATATGTATTTAAGCTCAAAAACAAAAGTGCAGCTTAAAAACAAAGTATAGAATTATAAGATTTGCGGTGAAGAAAAAATAATACTACAATTTAAAAAAGCGCAACTTGTTTATTTTGAGATGATAGTGGAATGAAAACAACAGGAATACCATCTTCGCTTAGTGGGGTTATGAACTCCTCTGTGCTTGGCAAACTTGCCGCACAGCGAGATTTGCTTATAGTTCTTGGTGTGGTCGGAATACTAATAGTAATGGTTATTCCTATTCCAACCATACTTATGGATCTACTTCTCTCTTTAAACCTGTGTCTCGCGCTGATTATTCTTCTTGTATCTATGTACAACAAAGAGGCCCTGGAGTTCTCTGTTTTTCCTTCACTGTTACTAACAGTTACACTATTTAGATTATCCCTTAATGTTGCTACCACCCGTTTGATTCTTAGTCAGGCTGATGCTGGTCAGGTGGTAAGGGTATTCGGTCAGTTTGTAACAAGAGGAAATATGGTGGTGGGATTTATCATATTTCTCATTTTGGTAATCATTCAGTTTGTTGTTATTACAAAGGGCGCTGGAAGAATTGCTGAAGTTGCCGCAAGATTTACATTAGATGCTATGCCAGGTAAACAGATGGCTATTGATGCAGATCTAAATGCCGGATTAATCAACGAAGAGCAGGCAAGAAACCGTCGCACACAGATTGCAAGAGAAGCTGACTTTTACGGGGCAATGGATGGTGCTTCCAAATTTGTCAGAGGGGATGCAATAGCAGGTATTCTTATCACCATAATTAATGTAATCGGTGGTTTTATTATTGGTGTCGCTCAGATGAATTTGGGGTTTGCCGAATCGCTTTCTGTATATACTATGCTAACCATTGGAGATGGACTTGTTTCACAGATTCCAGCCCTGATGATATCAACCGGTGCGGGTATACTGGTAAGTAGAGCTGCTTCTCAAAATGATCTGGGACATGAGATTACTCATCAGCTTTTCTCAAAACCCAAAGTTCTTGGAGTAGCGGGAGGGATGATGTGGTTTTTTGCTGCAATACCAGGGTTTCCAAAAATTCCTTTCATAGTTCTTGGGGCAATCTCATTATCTGTTGCGTATATTGGCTACCAGCGCAATAAAGAGGAACAGAAAAAGTTGCAGGAACCACAGGTAGAAAATGAGCCCCAGGAGGAGAGAGTTGAGGACTATTTACATGTAGATCCCATGGAACTTGAAATAGGCTATGGTCTTATTCCACTGGTGGACGCAAAGCAGGGCGGAGATCTACTGGACCGAATTACGATGATACGACGTCAGTTAGCCACTGAGCTAGGAATAATCATTCCACCCGTGAGGATAAGGGACAATATTCAGATAAAGGCAAGTGAGTACAGGGTTAAGATAAGGACTATCGAAGTAGGTAAAGGTGAATTGATGAGTGGGGCCTACCTTGCAATGGATTCTGGTACAGTAACAAAGAAAATCCGAGGTGTGCAAACTATAGAACCTGCATTTGGACTTCCGGCTCTGTGGATTACTGAAAGTCAAAAAGAAGACGCAGAACTCAATGGATACACAGTTGTAGAGTTACCTGCTGTTCTGGCAACACATCTTACCGAAGTTATCAAACGACACGGTCATGAATTACTTACACGTCAGGATGTAAGAACTCTTATTGATAATGTCAAAGAACACAGTGCTACTGTGGTTGAAGAACTGATACCTGGTTTAATGAGTATAGGTGATATTCATAAGGTTTTACAAAATTTGCTTAGAGAAAAAGTTTCAATAAGGGACCTTGTATTAATCCTTGAGACGCTGGCAAATGTTGCACCTAAGAGTAAAAATCCTGATATATTAACTGAATATGTGAGAAACGCTTTGGCTGCTCAGATATGTGAAACCTGTAAAAGCGAAGATGGAATAGTACCGGTAATTACCCTTGATCCAAACCTTGAGGCGCAATTAGAAGGTGCAATTCAGGAAACCGATGGTGGTATCAGGTTTGCCCTGTCACCTTCAGATGTAAATAGAATTATCTCTGCTTTAACTGAACAGGTCGAATCTGTACGAAAAACAGGAGAATTACCTATTGTTATATGCTCGCCAACTATACGAATACAGCTTAAACGATTGACCGAAACATCTCATCCTGATCTCATTGTGCTTTCATATAACGAAATCGTACCTGGAATTGAAATCAGATCAATGGGAATGATTACACTTGATGGTAAATGATTTGAAAGAAAGAGCAATTAAAGGAAAGATATAAAAATGAGAATAAAAAAATATGTTGCAAAGAGTATGCGGGAAGCATTGCTTCAGATTAAAGATGAACTTGGAGAGGAAGCTATCATTTTAAAAACCAGAAAGATTCCCAAAAAAGTATTTGGGATTGCTGGTCAGGATGAGGTTGAGGTTACCGCTGCTATTGATGATGCAAATGTAAGAAAAGAAAATTTTCCTCCTCTAAGAGTAAATGAACCTGGTACTTATGATCGAAAACCACTGGAAACTTCTTTGAAAAACAGAATCCCACCCCCGGAGTTACCAGAATTAAAAGCAAAGGAAGCCTACACTGGTAGGGTAACTGAAAAGATTACTACCAGGCAGTATCCACCTTTTGAAAGAGCAAAAAAGCAAACTCCGGAACGAGACAATCTCAACAATGAGGGTAAAGAAGAAATTCATGAGCTTCGGGAAAATATTAAAGAACTAAAGGACTTGGTTAAAACAATTCTCAATGATAACACGAGAGCAAAAAAGCACGATAATGTTACTAATAGTGGTATTGGTTGGGAAAAAGTTAAACAAATTTTGTTAAGTTCTGAGGTAAAAGATAATCTTGCCCAAAAGTTAATTGCTTCGATTCAGGAAACCGGTGTATTAAATGGTTCTGAGTTAGAACAGGGCATGGTAAAAGCAATAGGAGCACAGTTTCCGGTATCTGGTCCACTTAGGTTAAAAAAACAAAAACCTTTGGTTGTCGCTTTTGTTGGTCCTACCGGTTCAGGGAAAACTACTACGCTTGCTAAACTTGCAGCACACTGCAAAATAAATAAAAGCAAGGAGGTCTCAATAATTACTGCGGATACTTATAGAATTGCTGCCATTGAGCAGATAAGAATGTTTGCAGATATTGTAAAAGTAGGGCTCCAGGTTGTTTTTTCTCCAGAGGAAGTGGCAGCTGCATTAGAGGTATGTGGAGATGATGATGTAGTGTTTATAGATACAGCAGGAAGAAGTCAGAGAAACACCGAGCATATGAAAGATTTGACCGATCTTATTTCGGTTTTAAGGCCTGATGAAACCCATCTGGTACTTAGCGCAACGACTAAAGATTCTGATCTTATGGAGAATATAAAATATTACCGGTCTCTTGGAGTAAATCGACTTCTTTTTACAAAGCTTGATGAAACTGTAAAACTCGGTAATATTTATAACACTGTTAGTGAAAGTAGAGTACCAGTATCATACCTTACATTCGGACAAAGTGTTCCTGATGATATAGAATTAGCTAAGGCAACAACATTTGTCTCTCGATTAATGGAAGGGTACCGATTTGAATGATCAGGCGCAGAAATTAAGAGAAATTGTAAAAAGCCGGGAGATAATCAGAGGTGAGTCCAGGGTAAACTTCCAAACCCGTCACACTACCTTGCAGCGCTGTAAAACACTTGCTGTAACAAGTGGTAAGGGCGGGGTAGGAAAAAGTACTATTTCGCTGGTTCTTTCTGCATCACTCTCCGCACTTAATAAAAGGGTGTTGTTGTTGGATGCTGATCTGGGGCTTGCAAATGTTCATATTTTAACCGGCATCGCCCCCAAAAAAACGCTTTCACATGTTGTATCAGGTGAATGTGAGCTTGAGGATATTGTGCTTAAAGGGCCGTGTGCGGTAGATATTATACCAGGAGCTTCTGGGCTTGAAGATCTTGCCAATATAGATGCGGCACGATTAGAGAAACTGCGCCATGACTTCCTAAACCTTGAAAGCAGATATGATTATATGGTTACCGATACAGGTGCTGGCATAGGATCAACAGTTATACAATTTGCATCTAATGCAGATAAAGTGATTCTGGTGATGTCTGCAGACCCCACATCTTTAGCAGATGCATACGCCATGGTTAAAGTATTATATGAACGAGGTAACAGAGAGATCGCAGTACTAGTGAATATGGTTGGTTCTGATAGGGAAGGTATTGAAACATTTGACAGGCTCAATGCATTAGTGATAAAATTCTTAAAGACGCCTGTTGAGCTTATTGGCGTACTGCTCAATGATGGAGAAGTGCGTAAGAATATTAGGGCTCAGAGAATGCCATTAGCGCTTAAATCGCGTAACCGGTTTTTTTTGAGAACGGCTGCGTTGGGAAGAAAGATCAGCGGTGTTAAAACAGTTCAGGGGAAAACCAGTTTTTTCTCAAAACTGCTGGGTGCTTAGTCTACGCTCTTCAAGTGGGGAATTTAGAGTGGTAGAAATAGTAATGAACACTTTGAGAGGCAGATATGATTCTTTGGATTAAACGATTTGCTTGGGTTATTTCTGTAAGCGTGTTCTTTGCTACACTACTTATAAGTATGGATTTTTCGAAC
Organism: Chitinispirillales bacterium ANBcel5; assembly: GCA_029688955.1. Taxonomy (NCBI): domain Bacteria; kingdom Pseudomonadati; phylum Fibrobacterota; class Chitinispirillia; order Chitinispirillales; family Chitinispirillaceae; genus Cellulosispirillum; species Cellulosispirillum alkaliphilum. Next base: position 32,337 of record JARUKZ010000022.1, read on the forward strand.
TTTTTTAATCTGGCAAACGTTTTAGGGGCTGTAATAAAAGCTATGATTGCAGCTTCTTTTTTCTGGTTTGTGGGATTTATTTTTGGTGATATCTTTGTAAAAGGGTTAATCGGTGATATCCCCTTTGATAAAAAAAATCTGGTAGAAGGAGGGTTACTTCAAAATGTAACTACTCTGCAATTGCGCTTGCAGCAGAATGAATCAGAGATAAAATATATGGATACAGTAGATCCTAAGGGGAAAAAGGGAAAACGTAAGAGAAAGAAAAAAGCTTCTTAAACCATATATGTGGTTTAAGAATTGGGAGTATTGGGCTGAAACTCCATATCTTGCATTAAGAGGTTGCAATGTCGAACATTGATAAATTATGGTGTGAATTCAAACAAAACGGTTCAAAGATAGCAAAAGATAAATTGCTGCTTGAATATGCACATTTGGTAAAGTATGTAACCCATCGGATAGCACTCAATTTACCACCTTCTGTTGATCGTGATGATCTTACGAGTGCTGGAATAATGGGACTTATAAAAGCAGTTGAAACTTTCGACCCTGAGCGGGGATTTAAGTTTGAAACATATGCCGGGCATAAGATACGCGGTGCAGTTTTAGACCAATTGAGAGCACTTGATTGGGTTCCTCGATCGGTTCGTCAAAAATCACGTGATTTACAACGAGTATTTACCAAACTTGAAAACGAGTTGGGAAGAGCTCCTTATGATGATGAAGTCTGTGAGGAGTTGGGGATTGGAATCAAAGAGTATGAGGAGATGCTCTCAGAGGTTACCCCCACAACAATCATTTCCCTTGAAGAGGCTATGCCCGACGGTGGCTCAGATTCAAAAGAAATACGTATAATCGATACCATTGAAGACCCTGGTAGTGAAAATCCACTGAAAGAACTGGGGTTTACTGAGGTGAAAAATGTTCTTAAAGAAGCAATATCTAATCTCGTTGAAAAAGAAAAATTGGTTATTGCACTTTATCACTATGAAGAGCTTACTTTAAAGGAAATTGGTGTGGTGCTGGATTTGACCGAATCGAGGGTGAGCCAGATACACTCAAAAGCTATACTTAAACTTCGCTCCAAATTACTTCAGAAAATAAATGCCTGAAGCGTTTGAGCAGGAGAGATGATTATGAGTGGGGTAGATGTACACATCTCTATCAATAATGCTCCGCAGATTGAACGGCATCAGTCTGAAAACAAACAAACTCCGCTTGTTTATCAGGATCAAAATCAAAACATTTCAAAACGTCAAATTGAAAAACGTATTAGAATGCCTGTTGCTCCTGAAGAGACAGTTGGTAAAAAGATAGATCCAAAAAACAGAAAAGATGATGAAAAAAAACAAAAAAAACGCTCCCAAAGTAAGACGGTAAAGAGGAGAAAAAAACGTAGAAAACCAAACAATGGTGGTTTTTTCGTCGATACTGAAGCGTAGTTTCGAGCATACATTACTTAGGAACTGAAACAATAGGTTTGGAATAGAAAAGATGGACTCAACATATTCAGAATATAGCAGAAAAGGACCGAACCCCTCTGATACTTCACGCATCAAGAGAATTACTCAGAGTATTATAGGGCTTCCAACCCTACCCACAGTGATCTCCAAGATGCTGGAGATGATTGATAATCCACGAACATCAGCAACAACTCTGGCCCGATTAATTTCTACAGACCAGTCGTTAACCGCAAAAATTCTCAAACTGGCCAATAGTGCTTACTATGGTTTTTCAAGAGAAATTTCTACCGTAAATATGGCAATTGTTGTGCTTGGTTTCAACACAGTTAAAGAGATGGGGTTGTGGTTGTCGGTGTTTGATGTTTTTAAGCGCGCTTCAAACAGTAGTGGTGATTTTGATGCCGCGAGTTTCTGGGAACACTCAGTGGCCTGTGGAGTTGCAGCTCGTATGATTGCCAGAACTAATCAGTCACGCTTTGCCGCTGAAGCATTTGTAGCAGGTCTGTTACATGATATTGGAAAAATAATCCTGAACCAATATTTCAATGCTGAATTTAACCAGGTGTTAAACCGTGCTGAACAGTGCTCGTTTGAAGAAGCTGAAAAGGAAGTGATCGGTACGACTCATGGAAGAATAGGCGCATGGTTAACAGAAAAGTGGAATCTGCCATCAATTATCTCTCAAACAATATTGCATCACCATACCCCCTGGAATGCTGGAGCAGATAAACATTTTGTTGCCATGGTCACTCTTGGGGATCTTATTTGCCATCTTACCTCAATTGGCAACTCCGGGCGCTTTTCGGCACCCCCTTACGATGAAAGGCTGTGGAATATATTCATGAAGGCCGGTATTGGTGTCGATGAACCTGATCTTGAAAGGCTTCAAACAGATTTTCTGGCTGAGTATGATAGATCTGAGGTTTTTCTTTCCTTGATCCATGATTCTGCTGAAAGAAGGAATGTCTGATTGTTTGCAGCACAATAAGCAACTCTCAATGACGTAATTTGATGTGCATCTCACAAAGAGAGTAATATAGATTTTTTCGGTTCCAATGGCTATATTTGATGTATACACCTCAGGATCTGAGAGCCCTTTTCTGGAGGAACACGGGTATTATGAAACGTTTAATCTCTCTTTTTAGTATTGCACCTACACTTTTATTGCTAAGCGGATGCTACACGCAGTTTCTACGGACTGATTCAACCCATGCACCCCAAACTAAGATGGTCGTGAATTCAGAGGGAGACAGTGTAAAAGTGGTGCGTCAGGTTGATACTATTACCACCACTGACAGAGAAATATGCGTATGGCAACGAGATATTGCAGGCTATCCAAGACTTCGTTGTTTTAGATCAAACTATACACAAAACTGGCATTTTTATCAGAACCTACCATGGTGGTACAGAAATAATCCACAGTGGGGAGATTACGATCGGTGTCCTCCATTTTATTACTTTGATTACAGAAGTGGAACCTGCAGATATATCGGTTCAACCCGGCCTCCGGTAAGAAGAGATGGCGCTGGTGGTTCATCGCCTGAAGAAAAACAACCGTCTGAACTACCACCACCACGATCCCGTACCCCCGGTCTTGAAGGAGCTGAGTTACCTGCTTCAGATAACAGCTCAACTACCCGCTCCTCTTCTGCATCAACGACTTCAGAGGAAGAATCAGTGCAAACATATCCTAATGTGCCCAAAAGGCGCTCTGACAGTGCGAGCAGTTCCTCCTCAGAATCTGCTCCGGTGGACACAACTCTTAGTCCTGAACAAATTATGGGTCGCAATCCGAGGAGTTTCTGATGATTAAAAAAGCGATAGTTTTAGTTATTATTGTAACCAGTTTGTTTTCTCACTCCTATGGCTCAGATAGTTATCCAGTTATGGGTTTAGTTGGAAGGCATTATGGGGTTGGTTCAAGAGCATTTTCCTTTGCAAATAACTTCACCGCTATTTCCAACGATCTGTCGGCTTTATACTGGAATCCCGCCGCACTATCGTTTTTACCAGTGCGGGAATTTCAGATTTCGGTTGATGGTTTCAGGACTTCAGGAGAATTTCAACTCAATAGAAACTCAGTTACAGATTACCATGAACGAATAAAGCTTACTAATGCAGGTTTGATGGGCGCGCTCCCAACTATACAGGGTGGCTTTACAATGGCTGCTGCTTACCAAAATCCTTTTGTCTTTGATGATTTCGCCACCTACAGTGGGGCTTTCAAAAGAGATGGTTTAAATGAAACCACTGACGCCAAGATATCAAGATATGGTGGGCTAAGAATGTGGAGTAGTGGATTTGGTGTTCAGGTTGCTCCTAACGTTGGTGCCGGGGTTAGTGTGTCACTAATCAGGGGTAATTACCAAATGAGTGAATCAAGAGAAATGGTGGTTGTGGAAGATTCAAGCAGTAACTCAATTACGGGAAAAAGAGAAGGTTCCTACCAGGGGTATGATCTAAGAGGTGGATTAATGTATAACTTTGATGATGTGTTTCGCCTGGGAATGCGCATAGTAATACCGCAGAGAATAAGGTTTGTGGAAAGAGTTAATGAAATTTATCGAGACAATAAAACAAAACAGGATATTCGATATAACTATGAAGTCAGAAAGAGACTCCATTCACCATTGTCAGGAGCTATGGGTGCCGCTCTGACTCTACCCTATTTTACCGTTACTACGGAGGGAAGGTTTAAGTTTCCTTATACGTATATTTTCCCTAATGATGATATTCCTGATGGTAATCAGGCCAGGCGTTTTATTTTCGGAGGAGGAGTAGGGGTAGAGGTACCACTTACTGTGGTTCCAATTATTTTACGAGGCGGCTATTCCTATGATATGTATGATCTCTATCCGTATGTAGAAGTGGCGCGGGGGGCCTCCAGAAAATGGGAAAGGGATGATGTAAAAGTAGAAAGAAATCTTCAGAGCTTTGCGGTTGGAATGAGCCTGGTAACAAAGAATACAGCATTTGAACTGGGGTATGGGTTCCAAACCTGGGCTTTGGTTTCAAATAGAATACTTGAACAGGATTACAATGATCACCGCCTCACTACCACCTTTAGCGTGAGGTATTAAGGATAATTGATGAAAAAAATCAAAGCCTATACTGATGGAGCCTGCTCCGGAAATCCGGGGCCAGGGGGTTATGGTGTCATTCTTAAATACAATGGCCACCAAAAAGAACTATCTGCCGGTTACAGTAATACTACAAACAACCGTATGGAACTGTTAGGCGTAATTGTTGCTTTAGAGACACTGAAAGAACCGTGTGATGTTACAGTAGTTACCGATTCTCAGTATATTGTGAATGCGGTTCAGAAAGGGTGGGCACGAAAGTGGCGCTCAATGGGTTGGATGCGAAACAAAAAGGATCCTGCTTTAAACCCTGATTTATGGGAAAAACTACTGAAGCTTTTAGAAAAGCATAATGTAACGTTTGAATGGGTAAGGGGGCACAATGGACACCCTGAAAATGAACGATGCGATGAGTTGGCTGTAAAAGCAGCTTCAATGCCCAATCTTAAACCTGATCCCGGGAGGTGATCTGAAGTGAAGAGGGTCAAAGTAGTGCCGTTACTTGTTCCCCCAGATAATTATACCTACCTGCTTGTTTGTGAAAAACGAGCGTTAGCGATAGATGTAACCAATGCACAGGCTCTACTTTCTTTAATAGAAAATCAGGGTGTTACACTAGATTACATTCTAAGCACTCATCACCATAGCGATCACACCCTGGGAAATGTAGAGGTGAAGAAAGCTACTGGGTGTAAAATTCTGGGATTAGATGAAAGAATACCGGGAATAAGTAAGGTGTTAAGTGATGGCGAAGTGGTACAATTTTGTTCAGAAGAAATAAGGACGCTTCATGTACCCGGTCACACAAAACACCAGGCTGCTTTTTATCTGCCATCACAAGGGCAACTTTTTACAGGTGATACTCTTTTTGGAGCTGGCTGTGGGAGATTATTTGAATGTGGTCCCGAAAAGATGTACTCATCACTCCTTATGCTCTCTAAACTCCCGGAAGAAACAAGTGTGTATTTCGGACATGAATACACAAAGGAAAATCTCGATTTTGCTTCTGCTATCGAACCGCAAAACCCCGATATCGTTAAGCGCCTTTTGGTTGAAAACGATCGCTTATCAGCTAATAAATACACCACACCTTCGACTATAGCGCTGGAAAAAAGCACCAACCCGTTTCTTAGATGTAATGAACAGTCTGTTCGTAGAGAGTTAGATATGGTGGGGAGATCACCAGTGGCGGTATTTACAGAACTTAGAAAGCGTAAGGACAAGTGGTAAATGGGGTAGGGAGGTGAAATCTGATTACACCTGTACCGAAACCCGTTTATCCCCACGATGAATACAATGTGCTTATATCAGCGTTGATATTTTAATCAATAGAAAGTATTAAGAAATTCTCACTCTTATATATTCAGCAAGCTCTCTTAAGATAATCCCTTTTTCACCGAGAAACTCGATTTCATTCCACGCGTCTTCGATTAATTTTTTGGCATACACTTTTGACTGTTCTAAGCCCCATACTGCAGGGAAAGTGGCTTTTCCTCTCTCTTTATCGCTTCCGGCGTCTTTCCCCAGTTGCTCGGTGGTGCTTTCTACATCAAGTATATCATCGACTACCTGGAACGCCAGACCTACTGAATTCCCATACGAGGTTAGTTTTTCGAGTGTATGGTTAGAGGCTCCGGCAAGAATTGCCCCCACCCGAACAGATGCTTTAATTAAAGCAGCAGTTTTATTATTGTGAATGTATTCTACTATGTCTTTGGTGACTGTTTTTCCTTCAGATTCAATATCTACAACCTGGCCACCGATCATTCCTCTGGTACCAAGCGCCTTTGCAATCTCCTGAATAATTTCAATTTTTCCAGTTGTTGCTAGCACTTCAAAAGCAAGAATGCAAAGGGCATCTCCGCCCAGCACCGCAGTAGCTTCATCAAAAGCTTTGTGTGCTGTTGGTTTTCCTCTTCTGAAATCATCATCATCCATACAAGGAAGATCATCGTGAATCAGGGAAAAGGTATGAAGCATCTCGATGGCAGCTGCAGCTTTGAGCACATTTTCATCACCAAAACTTCCACCAGAGGCTTCGTGCGCAGCGATCACCAGGCAAGGGCGAACCCTTTTCCCGCCGGCAAAACTGCTGTAACGCATGAGTTTGTGTATGGAAGTAGGATACATATCCTCTGGTGGGAGAATCCTCTGGAGAGTAAAATCGGTTGCTTCACATGCTTTTTTGATATACTTTTTTAGCTCATCCATCAACTTCTTCTCCCTCGATAAAAGATTGTAGCGTTACCCCTGATACCTTGGTAACCCATTTACCATTTTCATCCTTTAACAGCTCCTTTAGTTTGCCCTGAGCATTTTTCAGGTGGCTGTCACAATGACGCATAAGGCTTATCCCGTTTTCAAAGTGTTCCAGAGCCTTATCAAGTGTTAGATCTTCTCTCTCAAGTTGCTCAATAACACTTTCCAATTCACAAAGTGCTTCTTCAAAACTTCTATTTATCTTATTTTTTTCTTTCATATACTAAAATTCCTGAAAATCGTCTAACATTTATATCCAAAAATTAATAATTCACTTAAGAATTGTCAAAATTCTGAGCGTTGCTTATGTTACGATTTGAGCTTAGTTTTTCAATTTTTGCTTGTGCTGTACCATCCATAAATGTAATAGATACATTTTCGTTTTCCTTAAGCTCTTTGCAGCTGCGAATCGATTTACCCTTTTGATTGCGGGTAACACTGTATCCACGTTCTAAAACAGAAAGAGGGCTGAGTGAATGCAGTTTTGAACCTGCAGTACTTAATCTCAAAGAAAAATCTCTCATACAGCTTTTTATTGCTTTATGGTAACGTCCTTCTGCGTCATCAAGGCTCTGTCGGGAATCTTCGAGAATGCGAAATGGTTTAGATAGAGCCGAAGAGCAAATCGCCCGGTTATAGCGCTGAGTATTTTGCGAATAAAATTTTGCAAAGTTATTGATCAGGCGCTTGGAACAGGCTCTAAAATATCGCTCATTCTCCTGATTATCAGCTACAGCATGCTCTGCTGCTGCTGAAGGGGTAGGGGCTCTCATATCTGCTACGAAATCACAAATGGTAAAATCGATTTCATGACCTACCGCAGAGATGACAGGGATTTTCGATTCAAATACAGCTCTTGCAACGTTTTCATCGTTAAAAGCGCTAAGGTCTTCTGCTGAGCCGCCCCCTCTACCAACAATTATGCAATCTACCTGATTATACTCATTCATGTTTTTAATTGCTTCTGTGATTTCAAAGGGAGCACTCATACCCTGAACACTTACATTCAAAAGAACAATGTCGGTTTGAGGTGCACGATGCGATACGACTCTCACTATATCCTGTAGGGCGGCACCTTTTTTACTTGTAATAATACCAAGGGTTTTAACGGTATCAGGGAGTGACTTTTTATGCTTCTGATCGAAAAACCCTTCCTTTTTAAGCTTCTGTTTGAGTTTTTCAAAAGCAATGCTTTGTTTTCCCTGTCCCACCTGCACCATTTTGTGGATGTCAAGTTGGTAGTATCCGCCCCGTTGAAAAACTTTAATGGAAGCTATTACCACTACCGCCATTCCGTCTTCAGGGGTGAAGGGGAGTTTAGCAGCATTGGAACGCCATATAACAGCTGGTATCTGGCTCTGCTCGTCTGTGAGGCGAAGGTAACAATGCCCACTGGAAGCTGCTTTCCAGTTACTTATCTCACCCTCTGCCCACACCAGATTATTGCCCCCTTCAATGATAGAAGCGATGGTACTGTTTATTTCAGTTATGGTGTAGGGTTGTTCTAACTCAGAAGGTGGGAAAAAGGAATTAAAAATCATGGTAATGAAAGCCGTTCAAAAATCCGTGAAATAGAGAGTGCTTTTCCGGTGTCATCATCTGCATCAATGATTACACCATTAATCATAGGTGAACTATTTGATGGTTCGAAACGTGCGTAAGTTTGAAGCAAAAAGCGTTTTATTACACCCTCTGGTTTCATTCCAATACAGGAATTTTCCGGTCCAGTCATTCCTACATCAGTAATAAAGGCTGTACCACCAGGAAGTATATGTTCATCAGCAGTTTGCACATGAGTATGTGTGCCAACAACAGCAGTAGCAAGTCCGTCAACATGCCAGGCAAGGGCTATTTTTTCGCTGGATGCTTCAGCATGAAAGTCAACAAATATTATTGGAGTAGTTTCACGTAACTCTTTTATTGCTGCTTTACCCATACGAAAAGGACAATCAAGAGTTTCATGGAAAAATGTTCTACCCTGAAGATTAACCACACCAATACTTCTGCCATCCTCAAGGGTAAAAAGTGTCGTTCCCTTGCCTATATTACCCGGAGGGTAATTGTGCGGTCTTAGAATAGCAGGGTGATCCATGAATATTTTGTCGTTATCGGGTATTGCAAAAGAGTGATTGCCGCCAGTGATAACGTGTACCCCATATTTTCTGAGTTTTTTAAAAAGATTTGCTGTTATGCCTCTGCCACCGGCGGCATTTTCGCCATTGGCAATACATACATCAACACTGTTGTCATCAATAAGTGAGGAGAGCCTTTCTGCAAGTGCTCTCCTGCCTGGGTTTCCAAAGATGTCGCCGATAAAGAGGATTCTCATAATTATTATTTAGCGTATTCTGTGTATCTGCTTTCGCGAATGATTGTGACCTTAATTTGTCCCGGATATTCCATTTCTTCCTGAATTTTCTGTGAAACCTGACCAGCAAGTTCCTCTGCCTGCGCGTCATCAATTTGCTCCGGTTCCACCATCACTCTGATTTCGCGTCCAGCCTGAATAACAAAAGCTTTTTGAACACCGCGAAAGGAGTCTGCAATCTCCTCAAGTTTTGTGAGGCGGTTAATGTAGTTTGAGAGAGTTTCACGGCGCACGCCTGGACGGGTGCTTGAGATTGTATCTGCGGCTTGAATCAAAATAGGATACATGGAGATAGGGGGGACATCTTCATGATGCGCAGCAATTGCATTTGCAATAATTTCGTTTTCACCGTTTTTATTTGCTAATTCGGCTCCCAGCTCTGAGTGGGTACCTTCGGTTTCTCTGTCAATCGACTTTCCTATATCATGAAGTAATCCTGCCCGTATGGCTGTTTTGGAATCGAGTCCAAGCTCCGAGGCCATGAGACCGGCAAGGATAGCGACTTCTTTACTATGTTGAAGGACATTTTGACCATAGGAAGTACGGTATCTGAGCCTTCCCAGCAGATCAACCATTTTTGGTTTTAACCCATGAACATCAAGTTCAAAGATCACTTCTTCTGCTTCTTCTTTCATCATCTTTTCAAGCTCCCGTTCGCTTTTCTTAATTAATTCTTCAATGCGTCCGGGATGGATACGTCCATCGGTAATAAGTTTTTCAAGAGCCAGTCTGGCAATCTCTCGCTTTATTGGATCGAAACCGGAAAGGATTACAGCTTCTGGTGTGTCGTCTACTATAACATCGATACCGGTAGCTTCTTCAAAGGAGCGGATATTTCTACCCTCACGCCCGATAATACGGCCCTTCATTTCATCACTGGGCAAATGTACCACCGAAACGGTGGATTCAACCGTTGTATCAGCAGCACAGCGTTGTATAGAATGAATAATGATCTCTTTTGCTTCACGTTCTGCTTCAGATTTTGCCTGGTCTTTTATCTCCTTAATCATCTGAGCGCATTCATAGCGAACCTGACCTTCAAGGTTTTCAAGCAGAAGTTTCTTCGCATCCTCTTGAGTCATGTGAGAGATTTTTTCTAACTTATCGTTTTGAAGCGCAATCAGGCGTGAGAGCTCATTATCTTTGGTTCTGAGTGTCTTTTCCTTTGAATTGAGAAAGTTTTCACGGGCAGTGAATTCAGTTTCCCTTTTCCCTAGAAGCTCTTCCCGACGCTTTAGATCAAGATCCCCCTCCTTAAGCCTTTGCTGTTCCTGACGAATCGATTCGCGAGTTCTGTTTGCTTCCTTTTCAAACTCTGATTTAGCCTTAAACCACTCATCTTTTGCTTCTAAAATTGCAGTCTTTTTCTTTAACTCTGCCTCATTTTTCGCTTCTTTGATTATCCTGTCGGCATCTTTGCGTATCTGCTCCTCATGGCTTGCCTGATATTTTTTATCGGCAACTGTACGCCAGAAAAAGCCACCGATAAAGCCAAGTGGTAAGGCTATAACTACGGTAACTATTATGATAATGGACAAATCCATCTAACCCTCCTGAATGTATGTGAATATATGTATACAGTTCAGCTCTTAGCCGAAACTGGTTTTCGATTTCCGTAAACATGTATAATGAGTAATAAAGGCTTTTAGAAAAGCTGGAAGGGAATTAAAGATGTGAACAAATCAGGAATGATACTTCTTTAAGTTTCTAAAATTGATTCGATTCGGCGATTTAAAGTCGCCACCTTCTCCTCATACTCTCTTAATTTTTGAAGATCTTCCTCATGTTTGGCTTTGCTTTCAAACAGTTCTCCGGCAATGTTTAATGCTGAAAGAACGGTTAATTTTATATTATCCCTTGAAGCATTGCTGTTATGAAGCTCTGCTATTTTGGAATCAACATATTTAGCTACCTGTATGGTAGTTTCTGTGTCCACATCCCCTTTAATGGAGTACTCGACGCCTGAAATCGTAACACGCACACTTTTCATCGAGCCCACACTCTCCTCCAACCTATCCGGAAACCTTTACTGAACCGTTTCCAGCTTAGATAACAACCCCTGTATTCGTTCTGCCGCAGCATTAATTTTTTCTCTTTGCCCATTAGCATCGCTGCGAAGATTTTCAAGTTGTTCACTGAGTTCAAGATTTTCGTCCTCAAGCTCGGTGATTCTACTCTTTGATTGTTCACACTGCTGATTAAGACGGACTATCTCTTCACGGGATTCGGAGAGCTTTCCGATAAGTTCCTCAATTTTATTTTCCAGATCTGATAAAAATTCAATAGACAAAAGTGCTCCTTTTTTGGAATCTATAAAAATCTATATAAAAAGTAATTACATTCTTCTCTTTTTCGCTGCTAAGAGATTGTATTATTAATATATACTAAGCGGTACACCTAATACAATGCACCTCACTTATTTTGCTCTTTTTTTTACAATTATAGTATTAAGGCAGCACAAAAATCAGCTTCTTAAGACTACTCCATGCTTCTTTTTCATCACAGCAATGATTTTTTCACATAAACTTTCAACATCTTTGTCGCTCAACGTCTTCTCACCAGAGCGAAATGATACCGAAAACGTCACACTTTTAAAACCGTCACCAAGTTTATCTCCCCGATAAACATCAAAGGGTTCAACCTTTTCAACCAGCGGTGACTGGGTTTTAATCTCCTCTGCAACAATGGAAGATGAGATTTCATCGGCCATCACAAAGCTAAAATCTCTTTCCAAAGAAGGGTACTTAGGGAGCGGTGTATATTGGGCAAGTGGCTGCATTGAATTAATCCACTCAGTAATATCAAGCTGTGCATAATACAGAGGGCTCTTTATGCCAAAAAAGGTACACACTTTCCGGGAAATACGACCAGCAGTTCCTTGTATTAAATTACCTGAGATCGAAGCAGAATGAGTACCGTAAAGTGGTTCGGGAAGCTCAAGAACAGAAAAGGTAAGCTCGCCAAAATTACAGTTATAGGAGAGTGTCTCTAAAACTCCCTTAAGCATGTAGAAATCACAAGGTTTTGCCTCACTATTCCAAAAAGGACTAAAGAAATTACCTTCAATAATGATTGCAAGGATATCCCGTTCTGTGTGGTTTGAGATATCGCTACTATTTTCGAAGATTTTGCCAATCTCGAAAAATTTGTTATCATTGTTTTTGCGGTTGAGATTGTATCCAACTGTCTCAATGAGGCTTGGGGCCATGGTGGTCCTTAGCTCTGCCATATCCGGGTTAAGGGGATTGAGCAGGGCTATTGGGTTAACTTCAGGAGTAACAAGTTTGCGTTTGGCCTCACTGGTCATACTGTTGGTTGTAAGCTCATTGAACCCAAAATTACTGAGAGCATAACGGATACTATCTCTGTTATGCTCCTCTACACTTGTATCTTTTACAAGTGAAATGGGTACACACTCAATCGCTTCGATATTATCATAACCATACTGTCTGCCTACCTCCTCTACCAGATCAATTTCCTGGGAGAGGTCGTGTCTGAAGAGGGGAGTCGTACACTCTACAGTTTCTTCATCCTGTTTTGTGCAGAGTATGGATAGAGAGGTTAAATATTTAATGATTTGATCGATATCAATGTCGATTCCCAGAATCTTATTTACCTTTGATTTTCTTAGAGTTATTTTGCTTTCGCTCATGGGTGTGGGATAGTTATCAATGACCCCTTTTAAAACTGTTCCCTGGGCTAAATCCGACATAAGCGCAGCTGCGGTATCCAGTGCATCAACAAGCCCCTGGGAAGGATCAACACCTCGCTCAAATCGATACGAAGAATCGGTTGAGAGACCAAGGCGCTTTGATGTTTTACGTATTCCTATTGGTTCAAAATAGGCACACTCGAGAAACACATTTTTTGTGCTCTCTTTGATCTCTGATCCTGCACCACCCATTATACCTGCAAGTGCCACCGATTCTTTGCCATCGCAGATAAGAAGATCAGTTTCAAGCAGTTTACGCTCCACTCCATCCAGAGTAGTGAATGTACTTTGGGTTGATGATTCCTTTACCCTTATCTTTTTATCGTTAATCTCATCATAATCGAATGCATGCATTGGCTGACCATATTGAATAAGCATGTAGTTGGTGATATCGACTACATTGTTTATTGGTCTGAGACCGCTTAAAGAGAGCCTGCGCTGCATCCAGTCCGGTGATGGACCAAGTTGTACATTACGTACAAGCCTGCCCATATAGCGGGGATTGCGCTGGGGAGCGAGTATCTCAACGGAAATGGCGCGGTCAATAGGTTCATCATCTGCTTCGTTTGGCCTGATGGCGGTGTTTTTAAGCGGGACATTAAACTTTGCGCTTACTTCACGTGCAACTCCCTGAATGCTCAGACAATCTCCTCGGTCTGGTGTTATTTCAATCTCGATAATACAATCTTCAGGTATATAGTTGGATACTTCTGCTCCGATATCATACTCCTGAGGCAGAGACATAATGCCGCTTTGTTCTTCTGAGAGACCAAGTTCCTGTTCTGAACAGAGCATGCCAAACGATTCCATCGCGCGTATTTTGGCTTTTTTAATCTTAAAGTCGCCAAGTTTTGTACCAACGGTTGCCAGTGCAGAAATCATCCCTGCTTTTACATTAGGTGCACCGCATACAATCTGCACTGATTCACCAGACCCATCATCAACTTCACAGACCGATAGTTTGTCGGCATTAGGGTGAGCTGAAACGGAGAGCACCCGGGCAACTTTTACGCCCTTTGGCACAGATACCTTAGTTACAGAATCAACTTCAATACCTGCACTGGTAAGCGCGTCTGCTACATCCTCAACAGGGACATCTATATCAACAAAGTCTTTTAACCAACTATAAACTATTTTCATAAATTATTACCAGAAAAGAGTGATTCGTTTAAAAAAAGGTCGATTCAGAACTGACTGAGAAAACGGGTATCATTTTCATAGAACAAGCGAATGTCATCAATTCCGAATTTAAGAAGTGCAATTCTTTCGATACCCATACCAAAAGCAAAACCGGTGTATTTTTCGGGATCTATACCAACGCTTTTAAAAACGTTGGGATGTACCATACCAGCCCCCAGAACCTCAAGCCAGCCACTTTGCTTACATATGCTGCAGCCCTGACCTTTACATAAGAAACATTCTACATCTATTTCCACACTTGGTTCTGTAAAGGGAAAAAAGCTGGGTCGAATTTTGATCTTGGTTTCTTCATCAAAAAATCTTTTTGAGAAGGCAAGCAGAGTGCCTTTAAGATCGGCAAAAGAAACGTCTTTATCGACGTAAAGCCCCTCTACCTGATGAAAGAGGCAGTAACTTCTTGCACTGATCTCTTCATTGCGGTACACTCTTCCAGGCATAATAGATCTGATCGGTGGCTTTTGGTTTTCCATAACCCTGATCTGCACAGGGGAGGTATGGGTTCTCAGCAGGTGATTTTGATCGATATAGAAGGTGTCCTGCATGTCCCTGGCCGGATGGTGTTTTGGAGTGTTAAGAGCTTCAAAATTATAAAAATCACTCTCAACTTCAGGTCCATAGGAGACAGTAAAACCCATGCTTATGAAGATATCCCTGATCTGATCCCGTATTTGCATAAGGGGGTGCAATGAACCTTTGTGGAAAGGGAATCCCGGAAGACTGGGGTCAAAAGATTTGTCTACTACTTCAGCGCTTTCTTTTTTCCAGTGAGCTTTAGAAAATTCAGTTTCGACTAAAGAGCGAAGGCGATTTGCCTTTGCTCCAACTTCTTTTCTTTTTTGAGGATCAATGCTGCCGAGAGACTTCAACAGCTGACGAAAAACACCCTTTTTTCCCAGGTATTTGATTCTGAAACTCTCGGCTTCACTTTCGTTACTAATACTTTTAAGATCGGAAAGTACATTGCTTTCAAGCTCATCCAGATTATCTAATGTATAGGAGTCGCTTACCTCTGTCATTATAGTATCCTTAGGCCTTTACAGATTCTACGAGCTTTGTGAATGCCAGAGGTTCATGCACAGCTAAATGTGCCAGAGTTTTACGGTCAAGCTCGATTCCTTTTTGTTTGAGCCCCGAGATGAATCTGCCGTAAGTGGTTCCATTAAGGCGGGCGGCAGCATTGATACGCATAATCCACAGAGCACGAAAATTGCGCTTTTTTTGTCTGCGATCTCTGTAAGCGTATGTTCCCGCGCGATAGAAAGCGTCCTTGGCTATGGTAATACTGTTTTTACGTTTTCCAAAATATCCTGCGGTTTGACTTATAATTTTTTTGCGTTTTGCACGTGATGCAACACGGGTTTTTGCCCTGGGCATGATTTACTCCTTTAAACTTTTCTTTTTGTAGACTCAGACCATTGAACGTACTTTTTTCTCGATACCACTGAAAACATAAGCTGTTTTACGCAGATTACGTTTGCGTTTTCTGCTCTTTTTGTTTAATATGTGGCTTTTGTAAGCTTTTTTGCGTTTCACGTGCCCGTTTGCTGTAAGGCTGAAACGTTTACGAGCTGCTGAGCGACTTTTCATTTTCGGCATAACATGGCTCCGTTTAGTGTAAGTTGCGTCGGATTTTAAACCGATCTATTATGTTTTATTCAGAGTTCTTCTTTTCCTGCTCTATTTTACGGGTATACTCTTTAATTTTTATTTTATCCGGCACGAAGATAGAGGTCAGGTTACGACCTTCCATTTTCGCAGACATCTCAACCTGTGCGATATCCTTGAGCGCTTCATACAGACGATCAAGTACCTGTTTACCAAAATCGATATGAGTGATTTCTCTGCCTCTGAAAACCACAGTGGCTTTAACCCTGTCCCCTTTAAGGAGAAATTTGCGCGCATGATCGGTTTTAAAATTAAAATCATGTTCCTCAGTTTTAGGGTGGAATTTGACTTCTTTTAAATGGACGATATGCTGCTTTTTTTTGGCTTCTTTGGCCTTTTTAGATTTCTCATACTTATATTTGCCGTAATCCATTATTCTGCAAACTGGTGGATCGGCACTTGGGGCAACTTCAACGAGATCAAGCGAATAAGATTCAGCCCGGTCTAAAGCGTCCCCTATAGGCATAATGCCAAACGATTCACCATCAGGGCTTACCACCCTAACTCTTGGGACACGGATTTCATTGTTCACTCGTGTACTATCATCTCGTCGCTGGGGCATACGAAATCTGTTAATAGTAAACCTCCTGGTTTAGTTGGTACTTACTGTTTTTGCAGCGAATGATTCTTCAAGCAGCTCAGAAATAAACTGATCAACACTTCTGCTACCTTTATCACCCTGGCCGTGGCGTCTTAAAGAAACAGTTGCACTGTTTTGTTCCTTTTCGCCAACTATAGCCATAAAGGGAATCTTCTTTAGTTCCGCATCGCGAATTTTATACCCTATCTTTTCATTTCTCTCATCCAACTCTACTCTGAGACCAGCTGCCTGCGCCTTATCCCTTATGCTATTGGCATATTGGGAGAACTTATCTGAAATTGGCAGAATCCTGCATTGAACAGGAGAGAGCCACAGAGGAAGTGCACCACCATAGTGTTCAAGAAGTATGCCGATAAAACGTTCCATAGAGCCAAGAAGTGCTCGGTGAATCATAACAGGCCGCTTCTTCTCACCATCAGCGTCGGTGTATTCAAGGTCAAACCTTTCGGGCATACTGAAATCAAGCTGTATCGTACCACATTGCCAACTGCGTTTCAGGACATCTTTTATATGAAAATCGATCTTTGGTCCATAAAACGCTCCATCACCGGGATTGAGCTGATAGTCGATTTTGCTGCTTTCCAAAACGTTTTTAAGTGCTTCCTCTGCTTTGTTCCAAATGTCTATGGAGCCAATATATTGTTCAGGACGAGTGGAGAGCTCAATTTTGTAGTCCTCGAAACCAAAGGTGCGATAGATCATCGTAATGAAATCTATAACTTCAGAAATCTGCTCTTCAATCTGATTGGGAAGGCAGAAAATATGCGCATCATCCTGAGTAAATTGACGAACTCTGAAGAGTCCATGTAATACACCGGCTTTTTCATGTCTGTGTACCAGACCAAATTCACAGTACTTAATAGGGAATTTACGATAAGAGTGAGCATCGTTTCGGTAGACCAAAAGTCCGCCAGGGCAGTTCATTGGCTTAACTGCATGCATCTTTTCATCTATTTCGGTGAAATACATGTTATCCCGATACTTGTCCCAGTGACCGCTTCTGCGCCAAAGTTCTTCATTGAGAATGATGGGTGTTTTAATTTCCTGGTATCCGGCGTTTACATGTGCTTTTCTGCAAAAATCCATAACTGAATTGTAGAGCACCATTCCGTTTGGATGCCAGAAAGGAAACCCAACTCCCTCGTTGTGAAAAGAAAATAGGTTAAGTTCTTTTCCCAGTTTGCGATGATCCCGTTTTTGTGCTTCTTCAAGAAGGGTTAAATACTCATCAAGCATCGATTGCTTGGGAAAAGAGATACCATAAATACGCTGAAGCATAGGTCTCTTTTCATCACCCCGCCAGTACGCGCCTGCTACACTGAGAAGCTTAAATGCTTTTATGTACCCGGAATTGGGGATGTGAGGACCGCGGCACAAATCAACCCATTCACCTTGGTTATAAAGCGTTGGTTTACCTTCCAAATCCTCTATAAGTTCTAATTTATAGCTTTCACCCTTTTGTTTAAAAAGTTCAAGGGCATCTTCTTTTGAAACTTCATTACGGTCAAAAGTGATTTTGCGGGCGATGATCTCTTTTGCCCGCTTCTCTATAGCAGTAATCTCATCTGGTGTAAATGGTTTTTCAACATCAAAATCGTAGTAAAACCCATTTTCTATAGCCGGGCCGATGGCAATTTTTGCATCAGGGTAAAGTTCCTGAACGGCCTGGGCGAGAATGTGAGAGGAGGAGTGCCAGAAGATTGCTTTGCCTTCGGGATCATCAAAAGTGATAATTGAAAGCTGATCACCATCTTTAAGCTTGGTATAAGTGTCTTTTAGCTCACCATTAACTCTGCACGCGAGTGCGGCTTTAGCTAAACGGGGACTGATTGATTTAGCAACATCAATACAAGACGCGTCTTCCGCAGCTGGAAGAGTTCTCCCATCGGGTAAAATTATGTTCATATCTTTTCCAAAAAGCAGTAACTGTGTACATGACAGGAATTAACTACATTCCTGAAAACTGATTATCCTCTGTTTTACAAAAAAGTGCCACAAAAACGTTGTGGTGCCCCGGGGTAAGAGGAGGACCGAGGAGCATGTCGGAAATGGGCGTTACTGGATTCGAACCAGTGACCCCTACCATGTCAAGGTAGTACTCTAACCAACTGAGCTAAACGCCCGAAATCGTATAGCGATATTTACCCATAAAGGTGCGCTAAAGGCCTAAAATAGTAGATATCGGCAAAAATGTCAAACTAATTTATTTAAGCTAAATAAATAATTAGGATAATAGGGAAGAATATTTTGTGGGTATGAAAAAAAACACATGATAAGCTCTGCAGAAACCTTCTCACTCACTTTTCCAAAACAAAGGTCACGGGACCATCATTTAAAAGCTCCACTTTCATATCCGCTCCAAAAACACCAGTTTCTACTGTTTTTACGTGCGATTTCAATGATTGTACAAAATAATGATACATTTTTTCCCCAAACTCCGGGGGAGCAGATTTAATAAAACTGGGGCGACGTCCCCGGCTACAGTCTGCTGGAAGCGTGAACTGTGAAATTACCAATGCTTCGCCATCAATATCCTTTAATGATTTATTCATCTTTCCCTCCTGATCAGGGAAAATGCGCAAATCAGAACATTTGGCGGCAAGAAAATCTGCCGCTTCATTTGTATCGTTGTTTTCGACTCCCAGGAAAATCAAAATACCACACCCTATTTGACCCTTTATTTCGTTATTTACCGAAACTTTAGCCCTACTTACTCTTTGAAGTACTATTTTCATTTGTGGTTACTCATTTTGCGGTCATTTGAAATCAGTAATTAAAAAGATACATAAGGTGCAGTATAATGCAAGGCCCAAACTTTCACAATTTCTGATTGCATGGCACTGTATAGAATGTTTTATATTTATAAAAATTATACCCGGAGATTCTGGTATCCAAAGTTACTAACTCTCAGTGTTACTTAAAAAAGGCTTTCTCAATGAACCGGCAAGTATCTATCAAATCGTTCTTTGCAGTTATTTTGGTCTGTTATGGCACAGCTCTTTCATTCGATCTGACACTTTTTCCTCAGCAGGAAGAGTTGCTTTCATTAAGGAATATTAAGTACACCAATATGCTCCACACTGGAGCTGAAAACGATACCTTCTACATGCGTGGAAGATTCGGAGTTGATTTTCCTCTACTTGGAATGAATCTTGACCATATTAAATCGTGGGATATTGGTGTCACGGCATCAGCTCACATAAACATGATACCAGAGAATATGAAATTTGCCGTGGATAATTTCTATGCCATTCTCACTGTATATCTTACATCGCAGATAAGCGAACAATTCTCCTTTAAGCTCTATCCGGTATATCACCTGTCTGCTCATTTGGCAGATGGCCACAAAGGAGGAATTGATGAAGAAGACGTGAGGGCTGTAAGCAGTGAAATGGTACGGGCTGAATTGTATTACAGGTTTTGGGATTTCTTTGAAATTTCACCAGCATACGGATGGTATTATAATGTTGGAACACAAAAGGAGCTTAAGCAAAGATTGGATTTATCCCTTCTTGTGAAATCTGAAATTACCGCAGGGATCGAACCCCTTGTTTACCTTAAAGGTGAATTAGTTCATCTTGGTTACTGGCGTGGAGGTTTTGATGGTTCTGCGGGTATATTGTTTTCCAGGGGTACAAGGGGATTTGGTCTTTTATTCAGATATTTTAATCGCCCTCACACAAGTTATTATTATCAGGAGTATGAGAGAGGATGGGGTGTTGAATACTGGATTTTGAATTGAAGTTGTTTCATAGCACCTAAAACTATGGATGCATTATAAATGATATTTAATATATAATTTCCTAAGGAATTACTCTTAATGATCGGATACCAAAAATGACTCACATAAAAAAGTCTTCAAAACTGGATAATGTACTGTATGATATACGTGGCCCTGTTCTGGATGAGGCAAAGAGGCTTGAAGAGGAGGGCTACAGGGTACTGAAACTTAATACCGGTAACCCTGCACCGTTTGGACTCCTTGCACCCGATGAGATGATTCATGATATGATGCTTAATCTCAGCAATACCCAGGGCTACTGTGATTCAAAGGGGCTTTTCTCAGCCCGTAAGGCTATCATGCAATACTGTCAGGAAAAAGCGATCAAAGATGTAGAGATTGAAGACATCTTT
Organism: Chitinispirillales bacterium ANBcel5; assembly: GCA_029688955.1. NCBI lineage: Bacteria > Pseudomonadati > Fibrobacterota > Chitinispirillia > Chitinispirillales > Chitinispirillaceae > Cellulosispirillum > Cellulosispirillum alkaliphilum. Next base: position 52,819 of record JARUKZ010000022.1, read on the forward strand.
ATTGGAAACGGTGTCAGTGAAGTGATACAGATGTCAATGCAGGCGCTTCTTGATAACGGGGATGAAATCCTCATTCCTTCACCAGATTATCCCCTGTGGACTGCATCTGCCAATCTCTCTGGTGGTAAGGCTGTGCACTATCGCTGTGATGAAGAGTCCGAGTGGTATCCTGATATTGATGACATAAAGAGTAAAATTACACCAAATACTAAAGGTATCGTAGTTATAAACCCCAATAACCCTACAGGTGCACTCTATCCTAAGGAACTTCTTGAAAGCATAATCGAAGTAGCGAGAGAACATAATCTTATAGTTTTTGCCGATGAGATATACGATAAGATACTCTATGATGATGCAGAGCACACTGCTATGGCTTCACTGGCAGACGATCTCTTATTTGTATCTTTCAACGGATTATCAAAGACATACCGTGTTGCCGGGTTTCGTGTGGGGTGGATGGTCGTAAGTGGAAACAAAGCAGCAGCAAAGGATTACCTCCAGGGCCTCAATATGCTTGCATCAATGCGCCTTTGCAGTAATGTACCCGGTCAGTCTATTATACAGACTGCGCTTGGTGGATATCAAAGTATCAAAGATCTTACACGAAAGGGTGGTAGATTAAGTGATCAGCGTGAAGTGTGCTGCAAAATACTCGATCAGATTGATGGTATAACCTATGTGAAACCAAAGGCTTCATTTTACATCTTCCCTAAGGTCGATACCGCAAAATTCAATATAAAAAGTGATGAAAAGCTAATGTACGATCTGGTGCGAAATGAACATATCCTGCTGGTTCATGGAACAGGTTTTAACTGGCCAGATCCCGACCATTTCAGAATCGTATTTCTGCCAAGAGCCGATGAGCTTGAAGATGCATTGAACCGAATCAAAAAATTTCTGGTCAATTACCGGCAGGATGATTGATTGGTAGTGTCAGATCTGGTGATTGCAAAGAGGTAAAATAGCTTGCTTGGTTAGGTTAGTGAATGGTATCACCTCCAAACCGTGTGCTTCAATTATTTAGATAAAGCTCTCAGCTGATCTATTTGCATAGCTGCTGAGCGGTGTGGGGAGGATAATTCTGAATAAACAGCAAGAGTGGTTCTTACAAATCTTGTTGGCTTATTTGGGATGTATTGATTCTTGCCAATCGTGGACGCAGGCGGTGAAAAGTCGCAAAGAGAAAAAAACGATCACATCATGTGACCCCTTTTTTCTCTCTGGGGCATATTCCAATACTCTACACCTGCTTATCCTGCAAGGCCCAGGTACCAATTGGCGATGGAAAAGTAAATAATCACACCGCTGATATCCGCAAGAGAAGTAATAAGAGGCGCACTGGCGGTAGCAGGATCCAGTTTAAGCCGTGTCAGGACAAACGGAAGCATCATTCCAATAAGACTTCCAACCACAACTGTGCAGAGCATAGTGAGTGCTACAACCACCATGACCTCCGGTGCCCTGAACATGGCAACCATCGATACACCAAAACCCATTGCAATACCCATAAGAATTGAAATCGAGACCTCTTTTCTTAAGAAGTAAAACCAGTCCCGTAAGCGCACATCTCCTATTGCAAGAGCTCTGACCATAAGCGTTGCGGATTGAGAGCCAGCATTACCACCACTGTCTATAAGTAGTGGTAGAAAAAAGACCAGTGCCACTACCGCTTCGATGGTATCTTCAAAGTAGGCAATTCCTGCACCTGAGAACACATTCATAAATACCAGGATTAAAAGCCAGGGCAATCTTTTAGCCAGAAGCTCAGGGATAGTGGCTAATTTAAGGTTTTGTGATTTAAGCCCCGGAGCAGCTGCAAGGCGATGGAAATCTTCTGTGGTTTCCTCAGCCGCAGCGTCTGCGATCTCGTCGTGAGTAACAATCCCGGCCATTCTACCTTCACGATCAAGCACCGGCAACGCAAGAAGATCTGATTTGTTGAGTTCATTCACTGCTTCTTCAACAGGTGAATGCGCATGAAGGGTGATAATGTCTTTTTGCATGAAAGTATTAACAGGTTTATCGGACTTAGCAATAATGAGCTGTTTTAAAGAAACCACACCCAAGAGATGGCTGTTTGAGTCTACCAAGTATATATAATAGATCGCTTCTGCATCGGTGGATTCTCTGCGTATTTTGTTCAGGGCTTCTGCGGCCGTAATAGAAGGAGAAACGAAGGCATAGTTTGGGGTCATAATGGAACCAATAGTGCCTTCAGGGTAGGATTCAAGCTTTAAGATCTCCTCCCTTTTCTTTTGTGCCAGTTTGCGGAAAATTGCTCTGTGACGATCTTCGGGTAGTTCTACGAGAAGATCCGCGATTTCGTCATTTCTAAGATGAAGTACAAGGTCCAGAATCTCTTTTTCCTGCATCATATCAAGCAGTACAACCTGTTCTGATAACTCAAAATAGGTGAAAATATCTGCCTTTTTGTCTGGATTAAATAGCTTTAGTAACTGTGAGATTTCTTCATAAGAAAACCCTTCAAGAGCTTCCTTTGTGACCGAGGGGTGAAGGGAGTTGACGAGGGATTTGACTTCATCCAGGTATTTCCCTTCAAGGGCTTCGCGCAGCTTATCGTGCAGAATTTCTCTGTTCATTTACTTTACTCCATCGGTTTAGAGATAAGGCAGCATGAGGCGTGCCAAATACATATTCAAACCCTCAAAACCTTCTCAGGGATGAATGCCGAGGAGTGTATACCCTAAGGATATAGTACTTCTTTGATCACCCGCTGAATGTTGAGGCTAACTGTTTGGAAGCAACGAATTGAGTACTGAGTACACAAAGGAACATCATCATCACAACTGTGATAATCGTCACTATCCATGAGCAATCCTCCTTTCAGAAAACCGTAACCAAAAAAGTTCAGCTGCAAAATATAATCTGAGAATTTAGAAGTCAAAACAAAAGTAGATGATTACAAGGTTACCGGACGTGGTATCCGGCACCTTGTCATGTTTGTTGACAAACCGATCGATTTGGAGAAGTTTACTGCCATCTTTTTAGTTTTGGTATTACTTCATTTAGCATCGCCGAAGCCTTATGTTTGGGCATAATACCCTCTTTATCCATAAGGGTTACACAAAACTCAATCATCTGCTCCTTAGTTATATCGGGGGCGGTGAACGTACCATCTTTGAAGCAGTAAACGCAATAGTCATTACTCCTTACTCCAGTAGCTTCAGTACCGAAATCTTCCGGTTTTTGCATAGGCATAGCACAACTTTGACAAAATGGTCCCTTTTGCTGCATATCCATACTGTTCTCCTTAAATTATAGGTGAAGGTGAGCATACGATCAGGGCTCACCAGGTTTGGTCAGTAAAAGATAGCACTGTGTTGTGACAGCAGTATGTCAGGTTTGGTATATTTTTTTTATATTGGCGGCTTTAGTAGCAATAACTGATCGTATGTGGCAAGGTTCTATTACTTCAACATCGGGGCCAAAGCTTAAAATCATTCCATACAACCACTCATCCTCAGGCATCGCGGCGCAAACCAGCAAAGAACCATCATGCTGCGTCTCTATGAGCCGGGCAGGAAAATACTCCTCAACCAGCAGCCGTTTTGAGGGACTGAAGCGCAGAAGCAAAGATACTTCCTGTGCATTTTTCTGATCATTGATCAGTACCTCTTTACAGGAAACGTCGCGGGGTGAAAAATGCTCTTTAAGCACGTTAAACCCCCTGATACGTTTGAGTTTAAAAATACGGTACTCGTTTCTTAAACGACAAAACGCGAAAAGATACCAGGAGAATGACTTACATAAGATCGTAAGCGGTTCTACCGTTCGCTGGCTAACAGGTTTAAAAGGGGGGTAGTAAGAAAACTCAACAAGCAAGTTTTTAATTATCGCCTCATAAAGCTCCTGCATACACCTGTTTAATTGGTTATCCTGAGGGCCCCAGGGACTCATATCAAAAACAAGTGGCTCGCTTCGTTTACTTAACCGGTGCTTGTTTTCGGGAGAAATAAGACTATCTATCTTCTCTATAAGAAGCTCAAAGTGCTTATGTGAAAAGGTCGCGTTTATTCCTTTAAAGGCCGCAATAATTGACAGCATATCATCAAGAGTAAACAACTGACGATCTATTTTGTAATTTTCCATCAGGCTGTATCCACCACCTGATCCCTGGCAGGATACGATAGGAATGCCTGCCGAATTCAATGCCTCAATATCGCGATAAGCCGTACGCACAGATATGTCGAATCGCTCCGCGACCTGTTGAGCAGTAACTTTGCGCCTGCTTAGAAACATTATAACAATAGCAAGTAATCGATCTATCCGCACACGATTAACCCATCTTTTAAGAGTCCAAATGATCTGAATCTAGAGATTAGACGGTACGATTCAAAAACATCTCTCATTCTATGTATATAAAGTACAATTATGAGCGATGGAAAGTAAACATGGTGAAGGAAACAGTTAGATGGTAGCGTTTTAGTTTGTTGTTTGTGCTTGAGTTATCATCTTCTTTGGGGAACAAACACTCTGGCATTATATTTAATGAAAGGAAAGAACGCCCGACTCTACCCTGCCATTCTCAGGGAAAGTGGCGGGTGCATGGGCGCACCCGCCTGTATCTTAAGCACTTTTACCTGTTACCGGTAGTTTTACCAACTATTTCATCTCTTCCACCGGTCCGTAACATACCTTTTCACCTGGGAACCAATGTTTTGTTTTATTAGCGATTCTTACGAGTGTAAGCATGACCGGTACTTCTACCAGTACACCCACAATTGTTGCCAGTACGACCGGTGATGTAGGGCCAAAAATAGAAATAGCTACCGCCACAGCAAGCTCAAAGAAATTGGATGCACCGATCATTCCTGCCGGAGCGGCGATATTATGGCAGAGTTTTATCTTTCTACTCCCAAAATAGGCAACAAAAAAGATAAAAAAGGTTTGAAGTGTAAGAGGAACGGCAATTAGCAGTATGTGCAAAGGGTTACTCAGTATTACGTCCCCCTGAAAGGAGAAAATGATAACGAGAGTTAAAAGTAAACCGACGATGGTAACATTACTGAATTTTGTTATAAATACTTTGTTAAAGTACTCTTCACCTTTGTTTTTGATTACATTACTGCGGGTTAGTATGCCACCGATAAGTGGAATTACCACAAACAGTACAACTGATAGTATTAGTGTACCCCAGGGAATGGTAATACCACCAATTCCGAGCAAAAGTGCCACTATGGGAGTAAAAGCAAAGAGAATAATGAGATCGTTTGTTGCCACCTGTACAACAGTATAAGCTGGGTTACCCCGTGTAAGATGACTCCATACAAAAACCATCGCAGTACAGGGGGCTGCGCCCAGAAGAATTGCACCTGCAAGATAATCTCTGGCCAGATCCTGAGGGATTAGTGTTCTGAAAACGACAAAAAAGAAAAACCAGGCGATGACATACATCGAAAAAGGCTTGATAAGCCAGTTGGCTGCCCAGGTGATGTAGAGTCCGTTTGGGTTTTTTCTTACATTTTTAATGCTTGCAAAATCCACTTTCATCATCATAGGATAGATCATAAGCCAGATTAAAAATGCAATGGGAATCGACACATTTGCATACTCAAACTGAGCTAAAAAATCGGGTATTACTGGAAGAAAACGCCCGATCAGTATTCCTGTAACCATGCATACAACTACCCACACCGTCAGGTATTTTTCAAAAAAACCAATTCCTTTATTTTCTACTGCTTTTTTCATGATGTGAATAACTCCTTTTGATTAGAAAACGAAATTAGGTACATAATAGCTTAAAAGGCTACTATGCTCCTAAAGGTACAAGTAAGAGAGAAGTTTTGGCATTCCGTGTAACCGTATGGCTTACACTGCCCATAAAAACTTCCTGTACATAACCTCTGCCATGAGTACCCATCACAATGATAGAGGGATTAATCTTTTCAGCAGCAGCAAGAATATCCTGTGAGGGTTTATTGTAAGTTATTTTAGAATTGACAATAACTCCATTATTTATGTTAAGAAGCCTTGTTTTGAGTTCATTAAGCCGCGACCGGTCTATCTCATCAAACTCTTCAAGCATCTTCTTAGAATGTTTATCGAGTTTAATCCGATCCTGCACATGCATAATTGTAACTGAACGTGCGCCACTCTTCACCATATCTTCAACGTAGGTAAAAGCGGTATCGGCAGTTTGAGAAAAATCTGTTGGGAAGAGAATCGAGGAGTGAAAATCATCACAAATATCTATGCGCTCATCAGCATCAGGATTATCTGATTTCTTAGGAGTAATACGTACTACAAAGGTGGGTTTTTTTGCAGATTGTATTACTTCGGATGCAACACTGCCAAGAAGAATGTCTCTTGAAAGTGTATGACCATGAGAACCTACCATTATGAATGAGTAATTCTGCTCATGGGCGATGCGGTTTATCTCATTGTGAGGAGTGCCGAATGCAACTTCTGTAGAGGTTGAAAACCCCTCTTCCACAAGAATAGATTTTTGCTCCTCAAGAATATTTTGAAGTACTTCGTTTGATTCTGAGAGTGCAAGTGATGTCGCTTCCATATTACGTACACACTGCAAAAGCAGGATATCCCTGGTACCCAAAGGTTTTAAGCCTCGCGCACACTGCACCAGTTTTTTAGAAGCTTCCGAGAGATCTGTAGCAATTATACCTCTTGAAAACATAATGCACCTCCGGAAAAAAGGTTTAGAACAGGAAAAAGGAGGGTAAAAGCGAAAGTAATTCATGTAGAACTATATCTGTTTAAGATGTAACCATATATACCCTCATTTTAACTCTGTTCAGTTTTAATCAATTTAGTCCTTCAGGAAGTTTCTCAATAAACTTTTTTATATCATCTCTTACACGACGATAATGGGACAGAGCTTCCTCTTCACTTGCAGCGTTTTTTGCAAGACGCGGAGGATCATCAAACCCAACATGTATCTTTTTTACTTTACCAGGAAAAACCGGACACGTTTCATTTGCATGATCGCACACTGTGATCACATAATCAAAGGCTATATTCGCCAATTCATTAACGTGTTTTGAATGCTGTGGTGTGATATCGACCCCGACTTCAGCCATCACCTTTACTGCATTTTGATTCATGCCGTGGATCTCAATGCCAGCTGAATAGGGTTCAATAGTATCACTTTTAAGCTGGTGTGCCCACCCTTCCGCCATCTGACTTCTGCAGGAATTTCCTGTGCACAGGAAGAGAACCTTCAGTTTTTCCATTGTGTATAATCCTTTTTTGATGTGAAAATTTCTGTAGTACTAAGAACACCTTCCAGTAAGTCATAAATAAATGTAGTGTAAATAAAAGGTTTAGTTTTGTTATGGCATATCATGCAGACCACCTGGTTTTCTCTACCCACATTCACTTTTCTGACGTTTACATAGTTCTTCAACTCCGATACAAATAAGCTCCTTAATAAGATTTTCGTCTCTTTTTACCCTCTCATCATCTTCAAGCAGTGTTATTGAGAGATGTATTAATTCCCATACCCCGGGCTCGCACGTTACTTTTTCGACCAGGCGGTAGTAGATCCACCGTCCATCTTTACGGGATGTAATAAGTCCCGCTCCCTTGAGAATCGACATGTGTTTTGAAACCGTAGAAGGGGCCAGTTTTAGCATCTCGATAATCTGACAAACACAAAGCTCACCTGCTTTTAGTGCAAGAAGCACCCGTACTCTTTGAATATCTGAGAGTGCTTTGGTGACCGAAATATACCTGTCGATAGAAAGATTTGAATTATTCATCTTTTTAGTTCCCTGCATTCATTACTGTTAGCGATTATTGAACAAAGCCACTGGGCAAGATTATCATTGTATTCGATCCATGGAACTACAGCAAATTTGCTACAGTAGTTTTCATTTATTTCATTGATATAGCGTGCTTCTTCACTTTTCTTTGCAGCCAGAACAGGGTCGGAAACAGTAAGAGGACTAAGGCTGCTGTTTACAACCCAGGCAAAAGGGGTTATTTCCGCACGCTGCAGATCTTTTTGTAATCGAGCGGCTTCATGAACTGGGGTTGCTTCAGGCAGTGTAACAATAAATACTCTGCTGAAATTGGGGTCCCTCAACCGTGGTAGGAGATTTTTTACAGACTGGGGAAGATCACTCATGGTACGGGTCACTTCACGGTGATACGATTCCGCGGCATCAAGCAGAAGCAGTGTGTGACCGGTGGGAGCAGTATCAAGGACCACAAACCCATCATTACCTTTATCGACTTCCCGGGCAAAAGCCCTGAATACCGCGATCTCTTCTGTACATGGTGAACGAAGGTCCTCTTCGAGAAGCTTTTTACCCGCTTCATCCAGATCTTGCCCCGCGGTGTTCATTACTTCTTCAGCGTAATCTTTAACCTCTTTTTGTGCATCTATACAACCAACGGTTAAATTTTCTACACTTTCACCCAGCGATAAATCCAAATGAGCGGCAGGATCGGTTGTCGAAAGGTGTACCTTATGTCCCTTTGATGCCAGATTCAGAGCAATGGCGGATGCAACAGATGTTTTCCCTACACCTCCTTTACCCATAGTCATAATGACGCCTTTACCATCAGATTCAATCTCTTCCACAAATGATACTAAGGAATTATCTGTAAAATGTATCGGTTCCTTGTATCTGGGGGCATCAAACGATGTATCAATCGGACTTTTTTCGCAAAGCATTGCACGCAAGGAATCTATTCCAGAAAGCCCAAAGGGCAGGAGAGAGATTTTGCCTGAAGGTATGGATGAGAGTTCCTCAGGTATTTGCTCCAAAGCGCTGAGACATCGTTTTTCAAAAGCATTCGCGATCGGATCATTTTCAACTCTCTTTTCAAACACTCCATTTATAGCAAGGAAATGATTGGCAATTCCAAGTGTAATCAGCTCATTTCGTGTCCTTGCGGCTTCCCGTAAAGCCGAATCTTCGGGTCTGCTTACAAGCACAATGGTGGTCATATCTTTGTCCGCAAGTTTTTTCACTGTTGCCGTATAAAGGGCGTGCTGCTCTTTTAGCCCCGAAAGAGGGCCAAGGCATGATGTGGATCCGGTACTTGTTTCAATATACCCGCTCCAGGCTGAAGGAAGCTCAAGGAGTCTCAGTGTATGACCGGTTGGTGCTGTATCGAGAATGATATGACCAAACTTTGAAGTTAAAGAGGGGTCTCCAATAAGCTTTGAAAACTCATCAAACGCCGCTATCTCTACAGTACACCCTCCTGATAACTGCTCCTCAATGCTTCGTATTGAAGCTTCGGGAAGAATGCCCCGATAGGGTGCTACTATCTTTTCCCTGTACTGCCGCGCCGCCTCTTCGGGGTCTATGTTCAGTGCATAAAGTGTTGGTACCGATTTGACCTGCTGAGCCTCATTGGATAGCTCCATCCCCAAAACCTCATCAAGGTTTGAGGCCGGGTCGGTGCTTACCAGTAGCACTTTTTTTCCACTCTCCGCAAGTGATAGCGCAGTCGCACAGGATAGTGACGTTTTACCAACTCCTCCCTTACCGGTGAAAAGAAGGTATCTACTTGGTTTATCTAAAAATTTCATTGCTAATATCCCTGTTTGGGTTAATGTGTGCCTATCAAATCTTTTTCTAACTATTTAAAAAATGATAGTACAGAAAAGATCATGAACCGGGTGGAGCAGAGCTCTTTTTTTTTAGCAGCAGCCCGAGTCACTACAGCAGGAGTTTGTAGCATCACTGTCTTGCGATCTATCTGCGCTCCGGATTTCTATCCCACATATCTCCCCAAGCTCTTGTTTTGATAGATAAGCTCCGGTCTTAACAATTTGTTCGTCCACAATAGTGACCGGAAGACACTCATTGCCCTTTTCCTGAAGAATTGTGCGAATTTGTTCGTTCTGGGCAAAAGCAGCAGGCTGCTGTGCCAAATTATACCGCTCAACAGAGACACCCTTGTTTTTTAACCAATCCAGATCCGCACTTAATTTAGTTAAAGCAGGATCAACGCTTGGACCGCATACACCAGTTGGGCAACACATAGGGGGATCAAAAATCTTAATAGTTGTAGCCATAATGAACTCGCTTTCTGATTTCATGATTCTATAATTCGCCAAACGTAGAAATAATATACACCGATATTCGGTTTGGTGCAACAAAAATACCAAAGATAAAAGGAAAGATTTTTATGGGGCTAAAGGCGATAGATTGGGTCACCCCCGGGCGTCAATGGTGAAAGCGTGAAGGGATCCGTTTGGGGGGACCCTTGGGCTATGATCGCGGGAGGAATTTGGAATTTGGAATGAAGGAATGAAGGAATGTAGGAATGAAGGAATGTAGGAATGAAGGAATGTAGGAATGTAGGAATGTAGGAATGAAGGAATGTAGGAATGTAGGACTTTGTCCGGCGCTACCTCAGGGTGGGGGATAGAGAGACAAAAGTTTGCCCGGCGATCCCTCAGGGTGTTGGATAGGGAGGCAAAAGTTTGCCCGGCGATCCCTCAGGGTGTGGGATAGTGAGACAAAAGTTTGTCCGGCGATCCCTCAGGGTGTGGGATACGGAAACAAAAGTCTGGCTCGAGATTCCCCGGGGTGTATTGGGATTGTTGTCCCCGCGATTCTTGGTCGCACCTTTAAATTTTTATGGAGCTGAAGGCGATACCAAAATTACTAATGACTAAAGACCAATTACTAATTATAGGAAAATGATTAGAAAATAAACATCTTTCCCTTTTCTTGCTCAAACTTCAAGGCTCATAGCTAGTTGGGCTATGAGCGCGGGGAGAAGGGGAATGTGGAATGCAGGATTTTTTGAGCTCCATCACACCGTTTTGCAGTTATCTCTTAAGACCTCATCCCGGCCGTTGGCCACCCTTCTCCCACAGGGCTCATCCTTGCCCACACACAAACATGGTAATTAGAGTGAGGTGATTAACATGTGTGCTACAATTATCTATATAGGAAATGGATTACAGGATTTGGAGCTAAAGGCGATACCAAAATTACTAATGACTAATGACTAATGACCAATTACTAATTATAGGAAAATGATTAGAAAATAAACATTTTCCCCTTTTCCTGCTCAAAGCTCATAGCTCATAGCTCATAGCTCATAGCTCATAGCTCATAGCTCATAGCTAGTTGGGCTATTATCACGAGAGAAAAGGAGTATCATAATCTTTATCGCAGTACCGCTTCGTATCACGCCCCAGAAGAACTATTCACGCTTACACGGGGCAAGCACGTTTCATGGCGCCCCCGTGAGGAACCATTCACTTGCCATCAGTCCTCGCGGGGGGGTGGCCACCTTCGCCTCGGGCGACACGAAGTGATAAGAATCAGGAATTGGAATTCAAAGAATGAACAAAGAAATTATTTAATCACCAGCTCAAACAGCTCTATACAGGTTTCTATCGTTCTTAGGTGTTCGTTGCTTTGGTAGAGCTCTTCTGCTTTTTGAAGCATTGATCGTGAGGATTCCAGAGCTTGTGAAGAAATATTTTCTGTATCATTACTGAGTAGCTCCTGGGAGTAGGTTAAAAATGCCGAGCTGAAAGCCGCAGCGGATTCTTTTGCTACAGAGTAGAGCTCTTCAACTGCCTCGGTAACCTCTTCTGATAAAAAGTCAACACTTCTGCTGAAATGCCTGATATTAGAAGCCAGACAGGGATTACAGGTCTCTTCAGTAATATTGTTCACCCGTTCTATAAGAGTGTGGGCTCTTGAGCCGCTGCTTATGATTTGCTGGTTTAAAGAGTTATGGGTTGTTTGAAATTCAGCCACTTTCTCTTCGAGATTGGCAGGAGTCGTTGCCCAGGTTGAAGGTTGAAGCAAGCTGATAAGCACACTGTAGTGTTCATTGAGCGCGGAAGCTGTCTCAATTTTTGCCTGGTTCTCCGCTAAATCCTTTAGTGCCTGTTTTGGTGTCAGTGCGTCGGAGTAAACGGTATAAGCAAAAAAGAGCAACAGCACTGTTGCAATTTTAATTCCTGTAAGCATTTTCTTTAGGCCTCCATAGTAATTTCTGATAATCAGCTAATGCTTTAAAAATAATTTAATGGTATTGAACAATGCACCTTTTACCATGACCTTTCAAATAAAGATGGACAACTTAGGTATCTATTAGTAATTCTCGTTTTCATTTTTCTGAATTATTAAGGCCCATTTCGATGCCCTCGATAAGTTTTTCCTTTGTGTCTCTGCCCTCAATACGGTGGTACTCCTCACCATCTTTGAAAAACACGAACGTGGGAAGCGTTTGGATCAAGTGTTGGCGCCAGATGGTGTTATCATTGTCGGTATTAAGTTTTCCGATCAATACATCATCACCGAACTCCCGGGCGATACTATCGATAATCGAAGTCATAGCGTTGCAGGCAGGGCAGCGTGGGGAGTAAAAATCCACCATCGAAATACCCTCTCCCTCTGTAACTATTTCATGAAAATTGGTGGAATCAAGCTCTACATACCCCGTGGCACTGCTTTGGGTTGTATCACTGTCTACTTCTGTTTCTCTCACCTCTTCAGTAACATTTGCAGAGTCAGAGTCCGCTTTTTGAGAAGACTGAGCCTGGGGACTGTTTAAGCAACTCATAAACAAGACAATCACAAATAAAGAAAACGCTTTCATCTTTATACCTCTTTTTCCAAATGAATCAATTCATGAAAAGATAAGTGGCCAGTGCAACCATTACAGTGGCAATGATAATTTTTATGGCTACCATGTTTTTCTGTGTACCTTTTGCCAGATTGTTCCAGGTCATTCCTTTATATGCTGCAATCATGACAATCTGCAGTGGAACGATAAAAAGGAAGTTATAATAAAGCAGATACAGGTATCCCTGAATTCGGTAGCTTTCATGTTTGGGCAGTGCTCTGAGGATTGGCAGATAGGTTTGAGCGGTGCACATTGTTTCAAAGAGTGTAACAATAAAACCGGTAATAAAAGCACTGATAAGTAAGTTTTTTCCGGTAAGCTTTTTCTTGATAACATCATGAATTTTCATTTTAACCGAATCGGGGAGCTGCAGCTTGATGTTTTTAATGTTTTTAGTTTTATGAAACACAAAGGCATCACGCAAAGAGAGTACAGCCACGAAAGCGCACAGGGCAATGGCAGACCATCTGATTCCCTCTGAAACGAAATGGAATCGTTCAAACGTTCTCAATGCATGAAACGCACCAAGACCTATGGAAAAATAGGTTAAAAAAACTGCAAAGATATAGGTCTGACCAACCAGGAGTGTCCGTTTGAAGTCAAGTTTTTGAGTGGCCAGAAAAGAGATCAGAAAAATCATGGTGGCTATAGCACAGGGATTAATTCCATCAGCCAGCCCGGCAAGGGTTATAAGCCAAAAAGAGAAGCCTCTGAACGTTTCCCCAATGATATCGTAATCACTATCTACTATTGTGGTTTGAAATTCAGGTGATTGCAACTTTTCTAAAATCAGCTGTTCACCGTTTTGCATGATGTTATTGTAGCCGAGCAAAAAAGTATCGGCAACAAATAAGCTTATAGGGTTACCCTCGATGATGCCGTACTGTCTTTCAAAATTGAGGAGTTTGCGTATTTTTTCGTCTTCATTGATATCGTGATTTTTAATCGTTAAGGAGGAGCTATGTTCTTGCTGCAGTGGCTCTAACACTTCACGTTTTATGGTATTACACTCTCTGCAGGTGGATGCACCAAAGAAATGAACGGTAAGCGTTTGGGTCGTGTCTTTTGAAAACGAGCTTGAAACTATAATGAGTACAAGAAAAAAGCAGGCAATAATAGAGCGATCTTTCATTATATACCTCAAAATAATGTGAATGTATGTCTGAGAGTAAGGTATATACCCACCCCAACAAAAATAACTGCTGTTACACGTCTAACCCAAATTTCAATTGAGGTGAGGCTATTAAACACCTTTCCTACCGATTTTAAGCTCACACTCATCACTATGGCAAATATAATCACCGGAAGAGCAGTCCCTATTCCATAAAGGGTGGGCATCATGAGTTTTGAGCCGTGGGTGAGTGACAGAGGTATGAGGCTTCCAAAAAACAGTGCCGCAGAAATAGGACAGAATGTAAGGGCAAAGAGGATACCCAGAAGTGATGCACCCCAAAGACCACTCTTTTCAATGCGGTTTTGAAGTGAACTGGAGATCCCACCACCGGATTTATTGATTTTTATGATACCAAAGAGCATCAGTGCCACAAAAAGCAGAATCGGACCTAAGATCATGTTCATATAGCGCTGAAGAAACATCGAAAGAGTAGGGATTGTGAGCAGGCTTGTGGTAACAAGAGCCCCTACAACTATGTACGCCAGTGTTCGTCCGGCGGTATAAAGCAAACCGGCCCACAACACCGCCCGGGTATGCTCAGAGCGTCTGCCCACAAAAGAGATCGCAGCAATATTGGTCGCTAAGGGGCAGGGAGAAATTGAAGTTAATATCCCAAGCCACAGCGCCAGTGCTATATCAAAAAAATAACCATCCATACAGATCACCCTTTCAGATATTCATTGATTCCACTTCTTATATAGTTTTTAAACTGCTCCGGGGCGCGCAGAAGCTGCCATATCTGATCTAGGTTTTTCCACTCCTTCTCCTGCTCACCATCCATTGCAGATACTACCACCGATTGGGAGAAAAGCCCGTAGTGCTCCACAAGGTGCCGGTTCTCTGTTTGCTGCACATTTACTGCTTTAAATGTAACACTTCCATCGGCAACCTGGTCAGCAAAATCTTCCCTGACTACCTCTTTGGTCCAGTTTTCGATATGGGTACATGGCCCGCAGCGTCTGGTGGTATGAAAGTAGTAGACAACAACTTGTGAATTATTTCCACTCCCGGTTTCAGCACTCCCGGTTTCAGTACTCCCGGTTTCAGTACTCCCGGTTTCAGTACTCCCGGTTTCAGCACTCTCAGCTTCAGCACTCTCAGCTTCAGCACTCTCAGCTTCAGCACTCTCAGCTTCAGCACTCTCAGCTGATTGTTGAATGTCGACCTCTGTTTGCCGGGGTTGGTTTTGGCAGGAACTAATAACCAAAAGAGCAACAACCACCAGCAGATTCAAAAGTAAAAGGCTACCTGCTTTTTTCATACTCTCCCCTTTGGACCAGGCTTTGGGTTGATTGTAGAATTCATAACGTGCTAAAATATTTAAGATTTTTAAGCAATCAGTTTTTTTATCTCATCGATAGTAGGGACTTTCCCTGTACTTACCACTGTACCATCAATTGCAAGAGCCGGAGTCATCATCACCCCAAAAGACATTATTTCGGTTATGTCAGAGACTTTGATCAGCTCATATTCAATTCCACTCTCTTTGGCTGCTTTGTCTGCGACTTCTGCAAGTTTATTGCATTTAGGACATCCGGTTCCAAGTATCTGTATTTTTTTCATTTTTCATCCCCCTTTTATTTTAACCAAAAAAGTTTCCGTAAATCATTCCCGAAGTTGTAGCCATTATTACCACTAAGATAATGAAGGTAATCAGTTTTTTGAGTCCCATCACTCCATAAAGCACAAGCATACTTGGAAGTGAAAGCGCGGGGCCGGCCAGTAAAAGTGCCAGTGCCGGCCCCTGTCCCATACCGTTTCCAATGAGCCCCTGAAGAATAGGGACTTCGGTGAGCGTTGCGAAATACATGAATGCACCTGCAATTGAGGCAAAGAACACTGCCCGAAAAGAGTTGCCGCCAACCGCCGCGGATACCCATTCAGATGGAATAATTCCCTCATTACCCACTCTTCCAAGAAGAAAACCTGCCACAAGTACCCCAAAAAGTAGCAAAGGCATTATCTGTTTGGCGAATATCCATGTTGAAGAGAACCATTCACCGATTTCACCTTTCTCTGTACTGATTACGGCAGAAAACCCCACTGATGCAGCAGCAAAGGCCGCGACCGGTTGGAACTCTGAGACGATAAAGCGGGGTGCAAGGGCTGCAATGATAGCAGCGGGAACTGCCGCAGCGGCAAGTTTCCACCACTCCAGCTTAAACCAGGTGATAAGTATGATTCCAAAGATCAGTGCAAACACAGTAGTAACGATCCATTTGTTTTGATATATAACATTCCATATGCCGGTTTCCTGCATCGGCTGGCCCCAGTTTGCAAACACAAGCACCGCTATCATTACAAAAAAGTAGGCTGCGGTTTTCCACAGAGGTCGCGTATTCTCTTCCTGAGGCATTGCAACCTGATTTGCCGCTTTTACCGCCTCCTCTTTGCGATAGATACAGTGCATACAGAGTCCGATAACTATGCTGAAAACGACGGCACCAACTGCCCGGGCAATTCCCATTTGAGGGCCAAGAACTCGTGCTGTAAGCACGATAGCCAGCACATTTATTGCCGGCCCCGCATAGAGAAAGGCTGTTGCAGCACCAATTCCTGCGCCCATCTTGTAGATTCCGGCAAACAGAGGCAAAATCGTACAGGAGCACACCGCCAGTACAGTACCCGAAACCGATGCCACCCCATAGGAGAGAAACTTATTGGCGCCGGCTCCAAGATATTTCATCACCGATGCCTGGCTGATAAACACCCCGATAGCTCCGGCAATGAAAAAGGCTGGTATAAGGCATAGAATCACATGTTCCCGGGCATAATATCTAACCAGAGCAAGAGCTTCATACACCGCATTATCAAACCGGGGGGTACCAACGGGCATATAAAAAACAGCGAGAAACACTGTTACAATCAGTAAAAGCGGTTTAAATTCCTTTTTCCAGTCCATCGATCTACTTTCCTTATAATCAGTGATTGGGTGCGACTGAGCAAAGCTGCTCTTTTAGATTTTCCTGCAGTACCGATTCGATACATCCCATGAATTTAAGAACACAGGGCACTTTAAGGGAATAAAACACCATAAGACCCCTTTTTTGATCTTTCACTATACCTGCATTCTTAAGAACCGAGAGGTGTTTTGAAACGGTGGAAGTATCGGCGCCAATCATTGCGGTCAGTTGGCAGACACAGTGCTCGTTTTCCGAAAGCTGTTCTATAATAAAAAGGCGCGTAGGGTGGGCCATGGCTTTTAGTACTGCTGCCTTAGCTGTGTAGCTTGAGACTACATTTGTATTCATAGATAATCCTTTTTAATCTGTTCGACTATTTGGCAATATAACCAATTAGTAGGTGAAAATGCAAATTTTGGGTAGAATAAAGCGGCAGCACAATTATTTTTATAATCAAAGAGAGTACTGAATCTTAAAAAATGCAAGGAACGTATGTCATTACCTTTCGAAGATCCGGTTTTAATATTTGCCAGTGTTATGGCTCTTATTCTGATAGCGCCACTTTTTGCCCGTAAGTTGAAATTGCCCGAAATAGTAGGGTTGATAGTGGCTGGAATAGTTGTAGGGCCCTATGGGTTTGGAATTCTTGCCCGTGATGACACAATTCAGCTGCTAGGGACTGTTGGACTTTTATTCATAATGTTTCTTGCCGGCCTGGAGATTGATCTTAACCAGGTTCGTCGAAAGAAAAGCTACACCGTCATTTTTGGGTTTCTTACCTTTTTAATCCCTCTTGGGCTGGGCACAGCGATGGGGGTGTGGATTTTTGGAATGAATATATGGGCTTCGGTGCTGCTCGCGAGCATGTTTTCATCTCATACGCTTCTTACCTTTCCGGTGGTGGGTAAGCTTGGATTAGCGAAGGCTTCTGCGGTAACCACCGCAATAGGGGGAACGATTATCACCGATACACTGGCACTTCTTCTTTTGGCAGTAATTGCCAGCGCCACTCAGGGTGAGATCGATTCTGCTTTTTGGATTCGTCTCTTTTTACTTATGACAGTATATGTGGTAGCGGCTCTCTTTTTAATTCCCTTAATAGGGAGGTGGTTTTTTCGTAAAGTTGATTCAGATGAGAATTCAGAATTTGTATTCGTGATTGCGCTTACATTTGCCAGTGCCTATTTAGCTCATGTGGCAGGTTTGGAGCCGATTATTGGTGCTTTTCTGGCTGGGTTGACTCTTAATTCCCTTATTCCGGAGAGAAGCTTACTTATGACACGCATTCACTTTTCAGGGGATGCCATATTTATTCCCTTTTTTCTCCTTAGTGTGGGAATGCTTGTTGATGTAAGTTTACTGTTTACTGCAACAGAGGCATGGGTTGTCCTGGCAGGGATGGTCATTGTAGCACTGGCTGCTAAATATCTGGCGGCGCTACTATCGGGTAAGTTACTTAAGTATAGTAAAGATCACAGTAACCTTATATTTGGTTTAAGTGTAAATCAGGCTGCTGCTACTTTGGCTGCGGTGTTGGTTGGATATGACATAGGACTCTTTGATGAGACCATCATTACCGGTACTATAATTATGATCGCGGTAACCTGTTTTGTTGGTTCAATTGTTACCGAACGTTCTGGAAGGAAGGTGGCACTGCAAAAGGAGCAGGCTCACTTTGATACCAATTTTACTGCTCATCGTATACTTATTCCTATAAAGGAGCGTGTTGGTGCAAAGGAGCTTTTGGATATCTCATTTTTGCTAAGAGAGAAAAGTTCAAGTGAGCCGCTTTATCCCATAAAGGTGATTGAAGAGGAGGGAGGAGAGTCTGAAGAAATGGTGGCCGCTGCTGAGAAGACGCTTGCTCACAGTGTGGTGAGAACGTTGGCCGCAGGGGTTCCGGTTATTCCTATAACGACTGTTGATGTAAATGTTTCCGCCGGTTTGCTCAGAAGTATACGAGGTAATCGTATCACTATGGTTGTGCTGGGCTGGGATGGAACAGTAAGTGCAAAAACAAGGGTTTTTGGACGCTACATAGATACGGTTATTGAGCGTACCAGCCAGATGGTGATGATAAACAGAAATGTTGCACCGATAAATACCACCGGTCGTATTGTAGTTGTTTTGCCACCGCTTGCTCATCGTGATATAGGGTTTAATGAGCTTATTGCAACAATTAAGACACTGGCAAACCAGGCGGGGACGTCACTACTCTTTTTATCTACAAAGGAAACCTATGAAAACACCGTTGATTTCATAAAGAAAACACGGCCATCGGTGCAGGTTGCCTTTGACACTTACAGTACGTGGAAAATGGTTTCTTTTAAAGTAGATGAAGTCATAGAAGACGATGACTGGCTTATTCTTATGAGTGTAAGAAAGGGTGAAATCGCGTGGCAGCCTACTTTAGACAGAATGCCGGCTGTGATGGCTCATAAATTTCAAAAAGTTAATTTCTCGGTTATTTTTACACCCACAGAACGACGCAAAAGTGTTCAGATAGCAGAAAACACCTCCTTTTTGACCTCCGTGTTTACACCAAGACGCATGCTCTTCAATGTAGAAACCGAAGATGTACAAGGCTTAATTTATAAATTACTTGGTACTCACTTTTCTGAACACTCACCGATTCATAACAGACTTGCAACACTTATTTACAAGATAAGTCAGGAAGAGCCGGTGGAGCTGGTGGAGGATGTGGTACTGCTTCACACCTATGTTCCTTATCTGAGCGAAACACTGACCTTTCTGGGCATATCGAAAAATTCGTTAAATGTCCCTCTTGCCTCCGGAAAGCCCCACGTTGTTATTATTTTGCTTGACCCTGTAGGGCAGGATCCTGCAAGTCACCTTCGCGCTCTTGCGGATATCGCGAATCTTATCCGTTTGCCGGGGATCGTTGATGTGCTAAAGAGTGCCCTCGATTTTGAAGAGCTGGTGGAAAGGATAACAGTACTTTCTTCTGAGCAGCCACCAAAGTGATACCAGGGCGGCTATAAAGGGAGTGTTGGCACCTGAGAGCCATCAGTATAATCAAAAGCTAAGGAGTAGAGATATCCGGGGCGCCTGTCGCGGACGGCACCGGTTCTCCTCTGCGTCTTCTTAGTTCACCCTTCGCAGAAGTTTGTTACGGAGAACGGGCGCCTTTCCTTTTTTTCCTCTCTGCGTTCTCAGCGCCCTCTGCGTTTATATTCTTCATTTAAAACTTTTACAATTACTCTCCACTCTATGTAGCAGTTTAGGAATAAAACATCCACTATGAATTAAGGCACAATCATATTTATATGACCAGAATAGAGAATTTTAAAACGCAGAGAACGGGTAACCTGGCAATGAGCCATTACCAAGATATGAAACATTCGTGGAAGGGAGGTTAAAGTAGAACTATTGTCGATATGTTCGCTGAATAATGGTCTGAATGCGAGAGCCCAGAGAAGTTATCTACGGCATATTGAGGATAATTTGAAGAATCGTAAACAATCCGGAGTAAGGTTTAGTCAACCGCTCCGTAGTTTGTGGGAGCTGTGGCAGCCGTGCAAAGCAGTGAACAGACCACGAACAAGTACAGCGAGGTGAAGGGTTGTGCCCTGAATCCGTAAACGAGCTTCGAGAAGCGTATAGTTTGGGTGTGAGCCTAT